>NZ_RZSB01000385.1:0-5656 GCF_004023285.1 Mesorhizobium sp. M2A.F.Ca.ET.067.02.1.1 | reverse complement strand
GTGCGCACCAAGGTCAACGGCTTCGACGTCTGGCGCTGCAGCGGCACCTACTACCGGCTCTATCAGGGCCGCTATATCGTGGTGGTCGTCGATTGAGGCGGCTCGGGAATAGTCACGCCGAGGGCAAGTCTGACGCCTTCGGCGAGATGCTCGGCATCGGCGCGGCTCTCGAAGGGCACCCCTCGCAGCGCATAGTCGAGCGGCGAAAACAGAGCGCCCTCCTCGATGAGGGCGATTTGCCGCCGCGCCTTCTCCATCTCGCCCATCTGGGCATAGCAGGCGGCGAGCCGCGTGCGAATCCAGGGCGTCGGGCGCGTCGCCAGCTCCAGCGCGTCGGCCGCCTGCCGGTATTCCCCCATCATGTAGAGCGCCAAGGCGCGGTCGAACTGATACCAGTGCGGATGCAAAGGATCGATGCGAATGCCGCGTGCCAGCCAGGTCAGCGCTTCCAGTGGCCGGCCGCGCATGGTCAGCAACATGCCCATCTGCTCGATGCTGTCGGCATCGTAGGGATTGAGTTGCAGCGCGATGCGCATGTGATGCTCGGCCGCCTCGTGATCACGCATATAGAGACGGATCAGCGACTGCACGCGGTGTCCTGTCGGCTGGTCCGGCGACAGCGCCAGGCCCTTGTCGGCAAGGTCGCGCGCATTTTCCAGAACCGAGTCGCTGGCGCGACCGAACTCGCCATCCAGTGCCCGCACAAGACCAAGATACGTGTAGGCGAGGCCGTAGTTCGGGTCCTTAGCGATCGCGGCCTCAAATAGGGCTTCGGCGCTGCGCTGGTCGGTCTGGGCGGGATCGCGCAGCATCGCAAAGCCGCGCAGCAGAAGCTCATAGGCGGCTAGGCTGGTGACCGGCTTGCGCGACGCCTGCTCCAGTCCGGCATTGGCGACACGCGTGACCAGCCGGCTGACGATTTGCTCGACGATCTCGCGCTCGATTGCGAAGAGGCCGTCGCCCTGTGATTGGAAACGGTCGCCCCAGAGTTGGCTGGCGGTGGCTATGCCGACGAGGCTGACGGCAACCACGACATGCTCGCCCTGGCGGCGCAGCGACCCTTCGACCAGGTAGTCGGCGCCGATGCGGGCGCGGATCTGCGGCCACTCGGCGCGGCCGAAGGAAGCAAAGGAGAAGCTGGAGTTCCGCGCCAGCACCGTGACCGTGCCGAAGCGCGCGATGCCGTTTATCAAGTCCTCAGCGAATCCGTCGACCATCGCCTCATCGGCCGGATCGCCACTCTCGTTGCGGAAGCGCACCACGGCAACGATCGGCTGGGTGGTGATCTCGGGCGCTGCCTCAGCCTCCGCGGCCAGCATATAGCCGCGCTTAGAGACGGTGCGAACCATGTCGTCGCCCAGCACCTTGCGGATTTCGCGCACAGACTGGGTGAGCGAATCCTCGGTGACATGAACGTCGGGCCAGACGACATCCATCAATTCCGACTTCGGCACGACGCGACCCATGTTGCGGGCGAGATGCGAAAGCAGCGCATATGCTTTCGGGCGCAGGAACAGCGGCTCGTTCACGCCGCGCAGCGTGCCCATGGCGAGATCGAGCGTGAAACCGCCAAACCGGAACACCTGATCGGCCGTCGCCGTCGTCATCGGGCCACCTTCCCGCCTATCCGCATTGCCGCTTCGATCCCACCTCGCAGCGGCATGCCCGGTGCTCATTATTGCCCAGTGCGCAATTTCGATCAAACTGCCTGTCGGCGCCGCCGCTACAGTAGCGCGCCAAATGCGAGGAGCCGACGCGCCGGAATTCGAACGCTACGGCTCGAATCGATGGACATACTGGCAATGGCGGGTTGGAGATCCGGGTGCCGATCAACAATTGAGACCCTTCTCCCGATGCTGCGGGAGAAGGGAGAACTACAGCTCCAAATCCCAGGTCTGGCCGACGAGATCCTTGCCGAAGGAATGATGGCGCTCCTCGTCGACCAGCTGGAAACCCGCGGCCTGGTAGATGCGGCGAGCCGAGCCCAGTATGTCGTTGGTCCAAAGCGTCAGCGTCTTGTAGCCCTTGGCGCGGGCGAAGGCGATGCACTCGTCGACCAGGCGCCGGCCGATGCCCAGGCCGCGCGCCGACGGCTCGACATAGAGCAGCCTCAGCTTCGCCACCTCGGACGACTTGCGCACGACGAAGACCGAGCCGACCACCTCGCCTTCGCGCTCGGCGATCCAGGCGCGCTCCCACTTTGGATCGAATTTCTTGACGAACTCAGCGAGGATCTCGGCGACCAGCGCCTCATAGGTTCCGTCCCAGCCATACTCCTCGGTGTAGAGCATGCCCTGACGGCGCGTGACCCAGCCGATGTCGCCGACCTGCAGCGGCCGCAGGATGTAAGGCACCTTGGGTTCGGGCCCTTCCCCGAGCAGGTCCTGGACGGTGCGCATGGCGTTGACCAGCCGCTCCTGGTCGACCGGCGGCAAGCGGTCGAGCAGCGCGCGCACCTGGTCATGCGAATCCTGGTTGAGCGGCGCGAAGGCCTGCCTCCCCGCCGGCGTCAGCGCGATCGATGATCGGCGCGCGTCCGCCTCGCTGGCTTCGCGCTCGACCAGGCCACGCTCCTCGAATTTCTTCAAGAGGCGGCTGACATAGCCCGGGTCGAGGCCGAGGTCGCGCACCAGATCGCTGGCGACCAGCCCGTCGCGATGAGCAAGCTCATAGAGCACCCGCGCCTCGGTCAGCGAGAACGGGCTCTTCAGGAGGCCCTCGTCGAGCAGGCCGATCTGGCGGGTGTAGAAGCGATTGAAGGCGCGCACCGTATCGATGCGCTCCTTGCCGGGGTGGTCGTGGATGGTCATGGGAAGTCCTCCTGCTCTCGACAGGATCAACCATTTAGTTGACTGAGTCAATAAATTGGCTGCAGCGGGATGCCTCACAACTTTGTCATTCCACGGTGGAGCAAGGTGCGAAGCGACGCGTGCAAACCATAAATGACGAGAGCGCGGAGGGCGGCCTCGCCGCGAGGCGCTGAAACGCCTCACCCCGTCGGCAGCACCGGCCAGAACTCGCCGATCCGCCCGCCGGCAAAAACCGCGATCGCCCCGAAATGCTGCAGTACCGCCTCGCTCTGCGTCGGCCGCAGGAAGGCGTAGTCGCCGGGCTTCACATCGGCGCCTGCCGGCAGGCCCATGAACTGCTGATTGGACGATAACCCGATCAGGCCGTTCGGCTTCATGCCTTCAGGGAACACCGGTTCGGCCATCCACTTGCCGCCATAGAGATAGCAGCCCTTCTTCGGGAAGAGGCCGAGCGCCTGCAGCGCCCTGGAAACCGACGGCGGACCGGGCAGCATCGGGTCGAGGGCCTTGAGGATCGGCGTCGCGACAAAGGCCGCCGGCTGGAGGCCGTCAAGGCCAGGGGTGTCGAAGTCGCTCGGCAGCACGAAGGCCGAGCCGATCGACACTTCGTTGGCGACGCCGCCGCCATGCAGCAGCGCGGTCTTCGAGCCGCCGATATTCAGGATGCGGCGCCGGTCCGGATCGAGCGCGGCGGCGAACTCCGCCGCCCTGGCCGAAGCCTGCTTCAGCGCCCTGGCCGCACCGCCGAAGAGGCCCGGTATCTCCGGCGCATGCGCTTCATAGGCCATGATGCCTTCGCAATGCAGGCGCTCCGGCACCGTCAGCGCCTTGATCTCGGCGGGACTTGAAAAACCGCCGCGATGCAGGCCGACATCGACCTCGAAGGCGAAGCGCAGTTCGGTGTCGAGCGCGGCGGCCAAGGCGCCGTAGTCGGCCAGCCGCTCCGGTGTGTCAATCAGCCAGCAGACGCGTGACCACCAGCCGGCGCCGCCTCTTGTCAGCGCGGCCCTGGCAGCGCCGACCGGCATCGGCTTGCCGTAGAGCAGGTCGCCCTCGGGAAAGCCGTCGAGAACGGCCTGCGTCACCGGCGGATGGAAGGTCATGAAGCGATTGGTTTCGAGGGCTCGCGCGATATGCGACAGCAGCGGCATGCAAGGCAGCGACTTGTCGACCAGCCGAACGGCAAGGCCGGGCGCCAGCCGCTCCTTCATCAGCGCGATGTTGCCGTCCAGCCGGTCGCGGTCGAGCACCAGGCAGGGCCGGAAGATCTCGGCTGCCTTCAACGCCTCGGACAGGGCAGCGAAATAGGCGCTCATCATTCGATGGCGAACAGGCCGGCCATATAGGGCGACACGAAACGGTTGTCGGGATCGATGTCGCGGCGCACGGCAAGCGCGTCGTCCCAACGCGGATAAAGCTTCTTGAAATCCGCAGCCTTCAGGCTGTGCATCTTGCCCCAATGCGGCCTGCCGCCATATTTGCGGAAGATGGGCTCGGCGGCGCGCATGAAGGGCAGCGGGTCATTCGCCGCGTCATGGTGGATGGCGATCGAGCAGGTCAGTCGCTTGTGGAAGGGCGAAAGCCAGAATTCGTCCGGCGCCACCGAACGCACCTCCATCGGGAAATAGACTTCCGGAAAGTGCTTCTCCGTCAGCGCGATGATCTCGGCCAACGCCTTGGGGCCTTCCTCGAATGGCAGGTGGTATTCCATCTCGTTGAATTTGGTTCGACGGTCGCTGACATAGACGTTGAGCCAGTCTTGCACATAATCCTCGGAGGGCACCTTCTTCACCGCGCCCTTGATCAGCGCGCGGCGCAGCGATGGCAGCCGGCGCAGCACGGTGCGCAGCTTGCGCAATGTCGCCAGACCCCCCTCGTCGTCCTCGGTCGGCCGCTGCGTCGGCTCGGCATCGCTCAGGTCGCTGGCAATGAACTGCGCATAGCCGGAAAACGGGATGTAGTAGAATTCGGCCGAACGATGCGCGGCCATCATCTTTTCGAAATCGCGCAGCATGTCGCCAATCGGCAGCACCCATTTGCGGCGTCGCAGGCGGTAGGCCGCTATGTTGTTCATCGTCACTTCGGTGAGGATGCCGAAGGCGCCAAGCGCGACACCGGTGGCGTGGATCATGTCCGGGTCGTCGGCCCGGCTGTATTCGCGCAGCTTGCCCCGCCCATCGACGAGCTGCACCGCCTCGACCTGCGTGTGATAGGCGCCCAGTGTCGGGCCGGAGCCATGCGTTGCCGTGCCCAGCGCGCCGCCGATCGCCTGCTTGTCGATGTCGCCCATGTTGGGCAGGCCCTGGCCGATGCCTTGCAGGATGTGCATCAGGGCGCCGAGCCGCGTGCCCGCCCCCACCCGCGCCCTGTCGGCCGCCGGTTCGTGCGAGACCAGCCCTTCGATCTTCTCAAGCGAGACGATGGTGCCGTCGGATTGCACCAGCGGCGTGAAGGAGTGGCCGGCGCCGGCGACGCGCAGCGGACCGGGCGCCGAGCGCACCAGCTCGGCCAGCTCGCCGGCGTCGGCCGGCGTCGCGATCGATTTCGGGGAAGCCGTGACGAAACCAGACCAGTTGCTCCAGGCGTTTGCCATTTTAACTCTCCCCGCTCAGGCCCGACAGTGCCGCCGGGCGACCAGCACGAAGACGCCGAGCAGCAGCACGCTGGCCAAAGCAGTCGCCGCGGCGAATTCGGGCACCGGGCGGAAATTGCCGGCATCAATCAAAAGCGAGGCGGCGATCGGGCCGATGGCGAGACCGAAGAGCTGCGCGGCCGGAACCAGAAGCACTGCCGTTCGCGTCTCGTCGGCGGTGATTGCCCTGCGGATCTGATAGGGCACGATAAAG
>NZ_RZSB01000384.1:0-5658 GCF_004023285.1 Mesorhizobium sp. M2A.F.Ca.ET.067.02.1.1 | reverse complement strand
GTTGGTGAGGTGTGAAGCCGAGATTGCGATCGGCCTGGGGAGGAACAGGACATGTCGATTACGGCCGCCGCCGCGCCGACGCGCGGACCGATGACACTCAAGGATTGGGGGCAGCTTCTTCTGCTCGGCGCAATCTGGGGCGGCTCGTTCTTCTTTGCCCGCATTGCAGTGTCCGAGATCCACCCGCTTGCGCTGGTGCTGTTCCGCGTCGCCATCGCCGCCATCGGACTTCAGCTCTATCTGGCGGTCCGCGGCCCCTCGTTCCGGCTCGCCTTCCCGCATGCCGGCCTGTTCTTCCTGCTGGCGCTCACCAACAATGTCGTGCCCTTCTCGCTGATCTTCGCCGGCCAGACTAAGCTCGGCGCCGGCGTCGCCTCGGTGCTCACCGCCACCACGCCGTTCTGGACGCTGATCCTGGCCAATGCGCTCACCACCGATGAGAAACTGTCCTGGAACAAGCTGGCCGGCATCGCGCTCGGTGTCGCCGGCACTGCGGTGATGATCGGTCCGGGCCTTGTTGCCGGACCCGGCGGGCCGGTCTGGGCCAATTCGCGCTGATCGGCGCTTCGGTATCCTATGCGATCGCCTTGATGATCGCGCGCCGCTTCAAGGGCGTGCCATCGCCAGTCATCGCCACCGGGCAGCTGACCGCCTCGACCATCATCATGATCCCCATCGTGCTCATTGCCTATGGGCCGACGGGCTCATTGTCGGCCTCGCAGCCGGTCTGGGCCGCGGTGCTGGGCCTGGCGCTTTTGTCTACCGCCTTCGCCTATATCCTCTATTTCAACCTCGTCGCCTCGGCTGGCGCCACCAATGCCTCGCTGGTCACCTTGATCGTCCCGGCCAGCGCGGTGTTGCTCGGTTTCCTCTTCCTGGGCGAGCGGCTGGCGCTGTTCGAGATCGGCGGCATGACGCTGATCGGATTGGGCCTCATCACCATCGACGGACGGCTGTTCGGCAATGGTAGCGCTGTCATGCCACACCGCCGCCACAATTTATTCACAACGGCGAAGCCGGCTTTTGCCGAAGAGTTTCAACGGCTAACGGCAAATCCCGGGTCGCAAATTCCACAATCATGTCGCATTGCAGCACGTTTTCCGCTTGCCTGTGGCCCAAATGCCCCTAGACTCCTGCCATAGCTCTGAAGAGGAGGCTATGGCATGGGACTGACGAGGCCGATCAACGCTTTGATGATTTGTGCCGCATTCGCATTCATCGGTGCCTTGATCATAGGTGTTCTTCCCTGACCCGCCAAAGAGGGAAGACCAAGCACCGAGAATAGTCCAACAGTTCGAAAAGGCTGGGTTTCCACCCGGCCTTTTCCATTTCCGCCGACCTCAGGCCGCGGCCGAACCGGTCGCCTCCGCCTCATGCGAGCGGATGCCGATCATGTGGCAGACGGCAAAGACCAGGTCAGCACGGTTCATCGTGTAGAAATGGAAATCGCCGACGCCGCGCTCGACAAGGTCGAGCACCTGCTCGGCCGCCACGGCCGAAGCCACCAGCGCGTGCGTCTGCGGGTCGTTCTCCAGCCCCTCGAAACGCTCGGCCAGCCATGCCGGCACCAGCGCGCCGCAGCGTGACGAGAAATTGGCGACCTGGGTAAAATTATGCACCGGCAGGATGCCCGGCACGATCGGGATATAGATGCCGGCGCGGCGCGCCCGCTCGACATAGCGTTCATAAAGATCGTTGTCGAAAAAGAACTGGGTGATCGCCCGCGTCGCGCCATTGTCGACCTTGCGCTTCAGCATGTCGATGTCGGTGGCGAAATCCGGGCTTTCCGGATGCTTTTCCGGATAGGCCGAGACCGAGATGTCGAAATCGCCGACGCTCTTCAGCGCCCCTACCAGTTCGGCGCCATTGGCGTAGCCGTCCGGATGCGGGCGATAAGAGGTTCCGACGCCTGCGGCCGGATCGCCGCGTAGCGCAACGAAACGGGTGACGCCGAAGTCGACGAACTCGCGGATGACCGTGTCGACCTGATCGCGCGCGGCGTCGACGCAGGTCATATGCGCCGCCGGCGTCAGCGTCGTCTCGTTGAGGATGCGCTTGACCGTGCGCGCCGTGCGCTCGCGGGTCGAGCCGCCCGCGCCGTAGGTCACCGAGACGAATTCCGGCTTGAGCGGCTCCAGCCTTGTGACCGTATCCCACAACCTTGCTTCCATCTCGTCGGTCTTCGGTGGAAAGAACTCGAACGAGACGCTGACCTTCTCGCCTATGTCGGGGCGACGGGAAAAGCGGAACTGGTTCATCAGGCTGTTTCCCTCACTGGCAAGGAATCGTTGGACGGGTCTGCGATCTGCAGGCGGCGGTCGCGGCCGAGCCAGAGCTTGACGGTGAGCCTTGCCTCGTTGCCGCCGCGCGGCTCGAATTCCTGGCTGTCCTCGAGGTCGAGGCCGGCCTCCGCGAACCAATCGGACATCTGCCGGTCGGAGAAGCCCAGCCGCATATGCGCATGCTGGTCGCGCAGGAATTCGAGATTATGCGGCGCGAAGTCGACGACGATCAGCCGGCCCGATGGCCTGAGCAGCCGCGCCGCTTCGGCGATGGCGCGGGCGGGATCGTCGAGATAATGCAGCACCTGGTGGATGGTGACGAGATCGAAGGCGTTGCGCTCGACCGGCGGCGAGAAGATATCGCCCTGGCGCACCTGCGCGTTGGCGATGCCGGCCTTGTCGAGATTGGCGCGCGCCACCGTCAGCATCTCGCGCGACATGTCGATGCCGACACCGCGCCGGTAGAGCGGCGCGAAGATTTCGAGCAGCCTGCCCGTGCCGGTGCCGAGGTCGAGCATCGACTGGAACGGCCGCTTGCCGACAAGCTTGATGAGCGCCGCCTCCACCGCGCGGTCCGGCACATGCAGCGAGCGGATATGATCCCAGCTCGCGGCGTTCTCCGAGAAATATTCGGCGGCCCGGTCCTGCCGCTTGCGCTTCACCGCCGCCAGCCGCTCGAGATCGCGCACCACCTGCGGATCGGCCTCGCTGATGCCGGAGACCAGACGCTGCACGAAATCGCGCGAATTATCCGTATCGGTCAGCCGGAAGAAGGCCCAGGACCCTTCCTGGTAGCGGCCGATCAGCCCGGCCTCGAGCAGCAGCTTCAGATGGCGCGAGACGCGGGGCTGCGACTGTCCGAGTATCTCGGTGAGGTCGGAGACGGTGAGATCGCCGCGCGAAAGCAGCACCAGGATGCGTAGCCGGCTGGATTCGGCCGCCGCCTTCAATGTATCTACCATTGTGTCGAGCGAGACATGCATGAGCGGGCTCTCGTTGAAAGATATAAAGATATGTTTATGTCGATTTCGAAACCCTGGCAAGCGCTATGTCGCTTCCGGACAAGAAAATGGCGCAGCCGTGATCCGCGCCTGGCAGACGGTTCTTGCGCGGAGTGAAGAGCATGTTCGAGACGCGTGAAGGTGAAACGCTTCTTGCGGCCGATCCGGCGGAGTTGCGGCCGGACGGCCATGTCGTCTTTATCGGACGCATCGTCTCGCCCTGGACGAGGCGCGAGGATTGCCCCAAGAACATGCGCGCCGCCCGCGAATCCGGGCGGGCCGCGACAGTCCTGATCGACGAGCCCTATCGCCCGGGGCTGCGAAACCTGGAACGCGCCAGCCACATGGTCATCCTGTCCTGGCTCCATCACGCGCCGCGAAATCTGATCGTGCAGAAACCGCGCCATGCGGCTGAATCGAAAGGCGTTTTCTCGCTGCGCTCCCCTGCCCGGCCGAACCCCGTCGGCCTGCATGTGGGAAAGCTCGTCGCGCTCGACATCGCGGCCGGACGGATCGGGATCGACGCCATCGACGTGCTCGACGGCACGCCGGTCATCGACATCAAGCCCTATTACGCTTCAACCGATGCCTTTCCCGAAGCGATCATCGCCGGACGCGACGACAAATGAGCGCCCCCACCGGCCGCCGCCGCGCCATCGCCAAGGCGCTGACCGCGCTTCTTCCGCTCGCGCCCTACGCCGACATGGAGAAAATCCGCGCCGATGCCGGTTCGGTGCACATGAAGACCTTGCCGCCAACCATCGCGGTGTGGCTGGCAACGATCGCCCATATCCGCCATGCCCACACCGATTACGAGAAGCTGCTCGCCGAAGGCTATGACCGGGATTCGGCGCGCTTCTTCGTCATCGAGCAGACCAATGCGGTGCTCACCCGCTGGCGGGCGACACGGTTGCTTGAGGAAGACGACGAGGACGAGTGAGGCCAAACAACGCTGCCTGCCTGGCTCTACTTGTTCCGCAACCGGACGCTAGCCTGCCTCACCTGAACGCCCGAGGAGGAATGAAATGAGCCAGGCAGCCGCCACGCCAGCCAAGCCGTTCCCCTTTCTCTCCGAACACCACATCGATCCGCATGCCTATCCCGACGGCGTCGCCTTCCTCGACGGACAATATCTGCCGATGTCGCAGGCCAAAATCTCGGTGCTGGACTGGGGCTTTCTGCATTCCGACGCCACCTACGACACGGTCCACGTCTGGGACGGCCGCTTCTTCCGCCTCGACCTGCATCTCGACCGGTTCTTCGGCGGGCTGGAGAAGCTGCGCATGACGATCCCGTTCGATCGCGACGGCGTTGCGGAGATCCTCCACAATTGCGTCGCGCTGTCGGGCCATCGCGCGGCTTATGTCGAGATGCTGTGCACGCGCGGCGCCTCGCCGACCTTCAGCCGCGACCCGCGCCAGGCGATCAACCGCTTCATGGCTTTCGCCGTCCCCTTCGGCTCGGTCGCCAATGCCGAGCAATTGCGCACCGGCCTGCATGTCGCGATCAGCGACAAGGTCCGCATTCCGCCGGCCTCGATCGATCCTTCGATCAAGAACTACCATTGGCTCGATCTGGTCCGTGGCCTTTACGATGCCTATGACCGTAGCGCCGACACCGCGCTCATCCTCGACTTCAATGGCAATGTCGCCGAAGGCCCGGGCTTCAATGTCTTTTGCGTCAGGGACGGCAGGCTCACGACGCCCGCCGTCGGCGTGCTGCCCGGCATCACGCGCCGCACCGTCTTCGACCTGTGCGCCGAAATCGGCCTCGCCGTCAAAGCCGAAGCGGTCGGCGTCGCCGCTCTCAAAGGCGCCGACGAGGTCTTCATCACCTCGACCGCCGGCGGCATCATGCCGGTCACCACGATCGACGGCGCGCCGGTCGCCGGCGGCAAGGTCGGTCCGATCACCGAGCGGTTGATGGCGCTCTACTGGAAGAGGCATGAGGATCCCGCCTGGTCAAGTGCGGTGCGTTATCCCTGACCCACGGATTATTTCTCGGAACGCATCTGGAAAAACGCCGACAGCGCCGTACATGCCGTAAGCGGAGATTCCTCCGCTTTCCTCCGAGAGAATTCACGGCCTTCCAAGGGCAAGGAATACACATCATGACAAACAAGGTTTGGTTCATCACCGGATCGTCGAAGGGCTTTGGCCGCGTCTGGGCCGAGGCCGCGCTCGCCCGCGGCGATCGCGTCGCCGCCACCGCCCGCGACGCCGGCACGCTCGCCGATCTCGTCGAGAAATATGGCGACAACATCGCCGCCCTGAAGCTCGACGTCACCGACAAACGGGCGGTCGACGCCGCGATCGCCGAAGCGCACAAGCGGTTCGGCCGGCTCGACGTCGTCATCAACAATGCCGGCTACGGCC
>NZ_RZSB01000383.1:0-5693 GCF_004023285.1 Mesorhizobium sp. M2A.F.Ca.ET.067.02.1.1 | reverse complement strand
GGTGATGATCGTCGATTCCAGCGCCACCACGGGCCGGCCGGCGGCAAGCGCATCCGCCACGGGCGGGTGGACATCGACGAAGGGGCGGGCGGTTTCCGGCGTCATGGCTGTTCTCCGACAAGGAGGAAGTAGATTGTCGGTGGCCCTATGCCACCTCCCGTGCCTCCGGCACAAGGGCAAGCGCCTGCGTGAAATTGGCGGTCGTGAGGGACGGCACGGCCTCTGGACTCTCGATGGCGAGCATCGCCGCCGCGGCGCCCTCGCGTAGCGCGGCACGCAGCGGCAGCCCGCGCAGCAGGGCGGCGACCGTCGCGCCGGTCAGCGCATCGCCGGCGCCGGTCACGTCGGCGACCCGGCGCGGCGCGGGCGGGTCGATTTCGAAGATGCCGGCGTCGTCGAAGCCCAGCACCGGAGCGCTGCCGGCCGTGATCACGCCGGCGTTCAGGCCGACCTGCCTGAGTGCGTCGACAAGGGCTTCTCCTGACATTTCGGCGCCAACCAGCGCGGCGGCTTCGCGGCGGTTCATGAAGAGCAGCGACAGATCACTGAGCAGAGGCGCCAGGCGGACGACCTTGGCTGGCGAGACGGCGATGGCGAAGACCGGCCGGCCGCCGGCCAGCGCAACCAGGCGCTCCAGCGCCGCGGTCGGCAGGTTAGCGTCGCACAGGATGGCGTCGGCCGCGGCGATCGCCTCGCGCACCTTGGAACGCCTTATCTGCTTGGGAAAGGCGAGGTCGTAGAGCGCCATGTCGGCCAATCCGACGATCAATTCGCCCTCGGCGTCGATCAGCGCCGTGTAGCTCGGCGTCGTGCGGTCGAGGAACACCACCGAGAGGTCCGTTATCCCGGCGTTGTCGATCGCCGAGGCGACCGTATCCGCCGCCGCGTCGCCGCCGCGCACCGAGATCAGCGAGGCCGACACGCCGCGCTTCACCACGCTGCGCAGCGCGTTGAAAACGACGCCGCCGACATCCTCGCGCATCATGCCGGGATTGGAGGCGGCTGGCACATAGGTGCCCGAGACCTGGCCGCGCCGGTCGATATGGGCGCCGCCCAAAGCCAGGATCGTTGGGGCCAGGATAGGTGGGGATGTCGGCATTTCGGGTCGCTGACTTTCATTGATCGTGCGGCTGCGCACACTAGGTTTCCCCGGGTCACCCTGCAATCGGGATGGCGATTCGGGACGGCCGGACATCGAAATCTCTTCTGGACCAGCGGTTGTGCTCCGCACTAGCCCTGGTGATACAAAAATAGAACAAATCCAGATATTGATTGTTTTTCAAATATTTGTTGCCCCTTGCCAAATGAGAACAAAAAAGGTACAAAACAGCAGGGATCACGGATTGTCCGGCCTTCATTGACGACCAAGGGGTGATGTATCATGGCTCAGAATACTTTGCGGCTTGTAGAGGATAAGGCAGTGGACAAATCAAAGGCTCTGGACGCGGCGCTGTCGCAAATCGAGCGCGCTTTCGGCAAGGGCTCGATCATGCGGCTCGGCGCCAACGAGCAGGCGGTCGAGATCGAAACCGTACCGACCGGCTCGCTCGGCCTCGACATCGCGCTCGGCGTCGGCGGGCTGCCGCGCGGCCGTATCGTCGAGATCTACGGGCCGGAAAGCTCGGGCAAGACGACGCTGGCGCTGCACACGGTTGCGGAAGCGCAGAAGAAGGGCGGCATCTGCGCCTTCGTCGATGCCGAGCACGCGCTCGATCCGGTCTATGCCCGCAAGCTCGGCGTCGACCTCGAGAACCTCCTGATCTCGCAGCCCGACACCGGCGAGCAGGCGCTGGAAATCTGCGACACGCTGGTCCGTTCTGGCGCCATCGACGTGCTGGTGGTCGATTCGGTCGCGGCGCTCACGCCGCGCGCTGAAATCGAAGGCGAGATGGGCGACGCGTTGCCCGGTCTCCAGGCCCGCCTGATGAGCCAGGCGCTGCGCAAGCTGACCGCCTCGATCTCGCGCTCCAACACCATGGTCATCTTCATCAACCAGATCCGCATGAAGATCGGCGTCATGTTCGGCTCGCCCGAGACCACGACCGGCGGCAATGCGCTGAAATTCTACGCATCGGTGCGCCTCGACATCCGCCGCATCGGCTCGGTCAAGGACCGCGACGAGGTCGTCGGCAACCAGACCCGCGTCAAGGTGGTCAAGAACAAGCTGGCCCCGCCCTTCAAGGTGGTCGAGTTCGACATCATGTATGGCGAGGGCGTGTCCAAGACCGGCGAGCTTGTCGATCTCGGCGTCAAGGCCGGCGTGGTCGAGAAGTCGGGCGCCTGGTTCTCCTATAATTCGCAGCGTCTCGGCCAGGGTCGCGAGAACGCCAAGCTGTTCCTGCGCGACAATCCCGACACGGCGCGCGAGATCGAGATGGCACTTCGGCAGAATGCCGGGCTGATCGCCGAGAAATTCCTTGAGAATGGCGGCTCCGAAGGCGGCGACGACGGTTTCGAGGACGAAGCCGGCGCCATGTAGGGCCGGTCCAGGAAGATCGCGCAGCGGTTCCTGTTCGGCTCAGGCAATTCGTCGGCTTAGCCGGAGTTCGGCCACAATGCTGGTTTATTTGGTTATGCTTATGTAATCGCGTTCTTGAGTACTGCGTACCCGAACCGCCGGCCTTCGCGCCGGCGGTTTTGCGTTTCGCGGGCGGTGTTGAGCCGCTGCCCGCTTGCCGATTGGCCCAACTCCGTGTTTCTGGACAGGCTCAAGAGCTATCGCTAAAAGGCCCATCTATCTTCTGAAATACCAAAGCCCATTTGCCGCCGGCCGGGCCGGTGGTTCTTGCGAAAAAGGCAGTGTGCAATGAGTGGCGTGAACGACATCCGGTCGACATTCCTCGACTACTTCCGCAAGGAGGGCCACGAGATCGTCGTCTCCAGCCCGCTGGTGCCGCGCAACGATCCGACGCTGATGTTCACCAACGCCGGCATGGTGCAGTTCAAGAACGTTTTCACCGGCCTGGAGAAGCGTCCCTATTCGCGGGCGTCTACTGCGCAGAAGAGCGTGCGCGCCGGCGGCAAGCACAACGACCTCGACAATGTCGGCTACACCGCCCGCCATCTCACCTTCTTCGAGATGCTCGGCAATTTCTCGTTCGGCGACTATTTCAAGGAGCGCGCGATCGAGCTTGCCTGGAACCTGATCACCAAGGGTTTTGGCCTGAAGAAGGACAAGCTGCTCGTCACCGTCTATCACACCGACGATGAGGCGGCGGCTTACTGGAAGAAGATCGCCGGCTTCTCGGATGACCGCATCATCCGCATTCCGACCTCGGACAATTTCTGGGCGATGGGCGACACCGGCCCGTGCGGCCCGTGCTCGGAGATCTTCATCGATCGCGGCGAGCATATCTGGGGCGGCCCGCCCGGCAGCCCGGAAGAAGATGGCGACCGGTTCCTGGAATTCTGGAACCTGGTGTTCATGCAGTATGAGCAGGTGACGAAGGAAGAGCGGATCGACCTGCCGCGGCCCTCGATCGACACCGGCATGGGGCTGGAGCGCATGGCCTCCATCCTGCAAGGCGTCGAAAGCGTCTTCGAGACCGACTTGTTCAGGCATCTGATCGATGCCGCGTCCTCGGCGCTCGGCCAGGGGCCAAATCCGGAGAACGTCGCGTCCTATCGCGTGATTGCGGATCACCTGCGCTCATCCTCCTTCCTGGTGGCCGACGGTGTGCTGCCGTCCAATGAGGGGCGAGGCTATGTGCTGCGCCGCATCATGCGCCGGGCCATGCGCCACGCGCAGCTGCTCGGCGCCAAGGAACCGCTGATGTGGCAGCTGGTGCCGGCGCTGGTGCGCGAGATGGGACAGGCCTATCCCGAGCTGGTGCGCGGCGAGGCGCTGATCACCGAGACGTTGAAGCTTGAGGAGACACGCTTCCGCAAGACGCTGGTGCGCGGCCTCGGCCTGCTTTCGGACGCGACCGAGACGCTCAAGGCCGGCGATATGCTGGACGGTGAGACGGCCTTCAAACTTTACGACACCTATGGCTTTCCGCTCGATCTGACGCAGGATGCGCTGCGCCAGCGCAGCATCTCGGTCGACATCGCCGGTTTCACCGACGCGATGGAGCGGCAGAAGGCCGAGGCGCGTGCGCACTGGGCGGGCTCAGGTGAGGCCGCGACTGAGACCATTTGGTTCTCGGTGCGCGAAAAGACCGGCGCAACCGAATTCCTCGGCTACGAGACTGAAGCTGCGGAAGGCATCGTCCAGGCGCTGGTCAAGGATGGCAAGACGATCGACAGCGCCTCTCAGGGCGATGCGGTCGCCGTGGTGGTCAACCAGACGCCGTTCTACGGCGAATCCGGCGGCCAGATGGGCGACACCGGCGTGATGTCCGGCGAGGGCTTCTCGATCGAGGTCTCCGATACCCAGAAGAAGGCCGACGGTCTGTTTGTGCATCTGGGCAAAGTGGTCAAAGGCACGGTCAAGACCGGTGCCGCCGTCGAGCTCAAAGTCGACCATGCGCGCCGCTCGAAGCTGCGCGCCAACCATTCGGCGACGCATCTCATCCACGAAGCGCTGCGCGAGGTGTTGGGCACCCATGTCGCGCAGAAGGGCTCGCTGGTCGCGCCCGTCCGCCTGCGCTTCGATATCTCCCACAACAAGCCGATCTCGGCCGATGAGCTCGAGGAGGTCGAGCGCATGGCGAACGAGATCGTCGTGCAGAACAGCCCGGTGACGACGCGGCTGATGTCGGTCGACGACGCCATCGCCGAGGGCGCCATGGCGCTGTTCGGCGAGAAATATGGCGACGAGGTGCGCGTCGTGTCGATGGGCACCGGCCTGCATGGCGCCAAGGCCAACCGGCCCTATTCGGTCGAGCTTTGCGGCGGCACGCATGTCCGCTCGACCGGCGATATCGGCCTGGTGCGCATCCTGTCGGACAGTGCCGTGGCGGCCGGCGTGCGTCGCATCGAGGCGCTGACCGGCGAGGCGGCACGCAGGCATCTCGACGAACAGGACAAGCGCCTGAGGGCCGCGGCGGCGACCCTAAAGATTTCGCCGGCCGATGTGCCGTCGCGTGTCGAGGCGCTGCTCGAAGAGCGCAAGAAGCTCGAAAAGGAGCTGACCGAGGCGCGCAAGAAACTGGCGCTGGGCGGCGGCTCGGCCGTCGCCGATGCCCCGGCTGCCAACGAGACGGTTGCCGGCGTCGGTTTCCTCGGCAAAGCGGTTTCCGGCGTGGCACCGAAGGACCTGAAGCCACTTGCCGATGCCGGCAAGAAGACGCTCGGTTCGGGCGTGGTCGTCTTTGTCGGCGCCGGCGAGGACAACAAGGCAAGCGGGGGTGTCGGCGTCACCGACGATTTGACCGGCCGCTTCAGCGCTGTCGATCTCGTTCGCGTCGCGTCCGCCGCGCTTGGCGGGCAGGGCGGCGGCGGCCGTCCCGACATGGCGCAAGCCGGCGGCCCGGATGCCTCCAAGGCCAATGACGCGATCGCGGCGGTGAAGGCGGCGGTGGAGGCGGCTTAAATCGAAGTGCCACGAAGCTTTGCCGCTTTCAGAGCGCGCGCCATTTTCACGGAGTCGCCCCAGGTGGACAGCCAGATGAGGCAATCCGTGGCGACAGCGATTGTCGAGCGCAGGAGGTGCACCAGCGGACCTGGCGCAGTCAGCTGCTCCTCGGCGTGGTGGAGATGAGCCAGCTCTTCCTTGCGGATCGACAGGATGATGGCATGGAGCTCAGGAT
>NZ_RZSB01000382.1:0-5700 GCF_004023285.1 Mesorhizobium sp. M2A.F.Ca.ET.067.02.1.1 | reverse complement strand
GCCGAAGAGCTCGGCGACGAAGGACGGGCGCACGGCGCTGTGGCTCGGCCCGGACGAATGGCTGATCATCGACGAGGCCGGCAATGACCCGCTCGCCGATTGCGCTAAGGTGACGGCGCTGCATTCGGCGGTCGGCATCTCGCACCGCAATGTCGGGATTTCGGTTTCCGGGCCTGCTGCCGCGGTGACGGTCAATTCGGGCTGTCCGCAAGACCTGTCGCTCGAGGCTTTCCCGGTGGGTGCTGCCTCGCGCACCATTCTCGGCAAATCCGAGATCGTGCTGCTGCGCACCGCAGCCGATGCGTTCCGCGTGGAATGCTGGCGTTCCTTCTCGGACTATGTCTTTACTTTGCTGTCGGAAGCGGCGAGCGACGCGGCGAACTGATCCTCGCAGCAATTGGTGCGAGGAACCATCGCCGGGCCGCCTCGTTTCCACGGTTCGAGCGATTGAGCGTTTGGCAAGACGCCCAATTGCTCAAAATATTGCTCTGAAGCAGTTCCGGACGGAAAACCGCTGCGCACTTTTCCTGGAACTGCTTATCGAGGAGATTGCCGATGCCGTCCAAAACCGCGCCGAAATCGCCCAAGAAGACTCCGGCCGTCAGCTCGCTGGAGCACGAAAAGCATCGCGAGATCGAGGAAGAAGAACTTGAGGAAGGCCTCGAGGACACGTTTCCGGCCAGCGACCCGGTGTCGATCACGAGCACTTCCATCCCCGGCAGGCCGGCAAAGCCGGCCAAGGCGGTGCCAGGAACGAAACCGCGCAAGAAATAAGCCTCGGCCGATCGCTCGAGGCTATAGGCAAAACGAAAAGGGCGGCCAAGTGCCGCCCGTTTTCGTATGAAATCTTACCAGTGGCGCTTACAGGCCGGGCACGAACCAAGGGTTTACGTCGATGCCAAGCTTCGGGCTCTTCGGCTGGGTCTTGGCGGTGTCCGCCTTATCGACCGAACCGGTGGCGGTGCAATCGAGGGTCACATTGGCATTGGTCTGGGTGCAAGCAGCCGGGGCATGCTTGGCCGGCTGGCTCGCGCCGGCAAAGGCGGCGCCCGAGAAAGCCAGAACGGCAGCCAGGGTGAAGATGATCTTCTTCATTTTCCGTCTCCAGTCGTACATGTACGATACAGCGTACAAATACGGTTAACGGAAACTGAATTCAAGAGGGAATTTGTACGCGTACGATAAATTTTCTTGAACGTAAGAATTCGTCGGCGCGAATCCAGGCGATCGGCTATCACGGAAAAGCGCCGCAACCTCCGGTCAGCAGTTGACGGGTGTTTCGGTGAGCGAGGGGATATCCTGCGCCGACAATGAGGCCAGCATGAAGTCGCACATCCGCTTCACATAGGCCTGCGGATCACCGAACGGATAGAAGGGGAAGGTGATCAGCAGCGAAATCGTGCCGTGGCCGACGGTCCACAGCATGGTGGCGATAGCGCGCGGATCGCCCTTGAGCTTGCCGGCGACCACGCAGGCCTCGACACGTTTGATCAGCACCTTCATGGCGGGGTTGCCTTCTTCCATGTCCTCGTAGCTGCGCCCCTCCGGCAGCTTGGTCTTCTCGGTCATGAAGACGGTGCGGTACTCATTGGGGTTGCCAAGGCCGAAGGCGGCATATTCGGTCATCACCGCCTTGAGCGCCTCGATCGGGTCGTCGGCTGGGTGCGCCTCGATGCGGCGCGCGAGCGTTTCGAAGGCGTCCTCGGCGAGCGCGAACAGGATGTCCTGCTTGTCGGCGAAATAGGAATAGACCGACATGGGCGCATAGCCGACACGCTTGGCAAGCTTGCGGATGGTCAGGCCTTCGTAGCCCTCCTCCTGAACAAGCTTGTGAGCTGCCGCGACCAGCTCGGAGCGAAGCTCAGCCTTCTGCTTTTCGCGGCGTTTCTGAACGCTCAGCGTCAATGTGCGCTGCCTTTTGTCGTTGGTTGCCTGACGAAATTATATACGCTGTACGGAAATGGACAAGAGAGCAGGCTGGTTCCCTTGCGTACGCTCCAACCTCTGTTGAACGCAATTCCGGACGGAAAACCGCTGAGGCACTTTTCCTGGAGTTGCGCTTTGTCAGACGCAATTCCGGACGGAAAACCGCAAAACACTTTTCCTGGAATTGCTCAGATCGCCCCGATGCCGCCGTCGAGCGCCAGCGCATGGCCGGTCATGAAGGAATTGGCCGGGTCAGCGAGGAACAGGATGCCGGTCGTGATCTCGTCGACCTCGCCGACACGCTTCATCGGCACGCCGCGGGTGAGCTGGGCAAGCGCTTCGGCTTCGGGCGCTCCCGTGAAGCGGACGAAACCTTCGACCATCGCCGTTCTGGTGTGGGCGGGGCAGACGGCGTTGATGCGAATGCCCTTGCTGGCATATTCCACGGCCGCCGAGCGCGTCAGGCCGACGACGCCATGCTTGGCGGCGGCATAGACCGAAAGCTTGGGCGCGCCGGAGAGACCGGCGACGGAGGCGATGTTGACGATAACGCCGCCCTTGCCGCTTTCCCTGAACTGCCGCTCCATCCGAGGGATCTGGTGCTTCATGGCATAGAAGACACCGAGCAGGTCGACCTCGACCACGCGGCGCGCTTCCTCGGATGTGACGTGCGGCAGGCGTACGAAGCTGTGCACGATGCCGGCATTGTTGACGGCGATGTCGAGCCGGCCGAATTTTTCGACGGCCAGTTTGACAAGGTCCTCCGAGAGCTCTTCATCGGCGATGTTGCCGGCAAGGGTAGCCGTCTCGGCGTCGAGGGTTGCGGCGAAATCGGCAAGCGCGGCCTCGTCGAGGTCGGAAAGAACCAGCCGCGCGCCTTCGGCGGCAAAGGCCTTGGCCGCGCCGCTGCCGAGACCGCCGGTCGCGCCGGTGATGAGGACTGTCGCCCCGTTGAAACGGCCCATTTGTCTGCCCTCCGCTTCAGCTCTTCCTGTCGATCAGCTCCACCGCCAGCGCGGCAAGCAGTTTGACGGCCTCTGCGTAGGTCTTGGCCCTCTCGGGATTGGAGGCATTGCCGTCCAGCGCGCGGCGATAGACACCCTGGCAAATCGCCGCCAGCCGGAAGAAAGAGAAGGCCAGGAAGAAGGTCCAGTTGCCGATCTCGTCAAGGCCGCGCCGGCGGCAATATGCTGCGACATAGGCCTCTTCGGACGGCAGGCCGGCCGCGGCGCGATCGATCCCGCCGAGGCCGCGAAAGCCCGAGGCATGCGGCAGCCGCCACTGCATGCATTGATAGGCGAGGTCGGCGAAGGGATGGCCGAGCGTCGACAGCTCCCAGTCGAGCACCGCGATGACTTTCGGCGCATCGAGCGCGAACATCATGTTGTCCAGCCGGTAGTCTCCATGGACAAGCGAAACGCGGCCGTCATCGACCGGCATATGGGTCTCGAGCCACGCGACCAACCTGTCGATATCGGTTATGGTTTCGGTTTCGGAGGCCCGATACTGGCCAGCCCAGCGCGCGAGCTGGCGCACGAAATAGCTGCCGGGCCTGCCGAAATCGCCAAGGCCGATGGCGCCAACATCGACATCGTGCAGGGCTGCAAGCGTGGCATTCATGGCATCGTAGATCGCCGCCCGCTCGTCATTTCCGGAAGCGTCCGGCAGCGACGGATCCCAGAAGATGCGGCCGTCGAGATATTCCATGACGTAGAACATGCGGCCGATCGGCGATTCCTCGCCCGAGAGATGCAGCATGCGCGGCACCGGCACAGCCGTGCCGGCGAGCGCCTGCATAACCCGGAATTCGCGGTCGACCTGGTGCGCGGATTTCAGCAATTGTCCCGGGGGCTTGGCGCGCAGCACATAGCGGCCGCTGCCGGCGGTCAGCAGATAGGTCGGATTGGACTGTCCGGACTTGAATTTCTCGATCGAAGCAAGGCCGGCAAAACCCGGAATATACGCCTCGAGATAGGGCGCAAGCGCCGCCTGGTCTAAGGCGCCGGCGTCGCCGCTCATGCGTTTTCCGGCTGGCGCTCGAGCAGGGTGAGCGTCAGCCAGCGCGCCGTCAGCGCCGGCTTCTTCGAGCCTTCGATCTCGATGGTCACGTCATGCGCCGTCTGCACCCAGCCGGATGGCCTCACCTTGACGTCGGCCAGCACGAAACGGGTGCGGATGCGCGCGCCCGTCTTCACCGGCGCCAGGAAGCGCAGCGTGTCAAAGCCGTGATTGACGCCCATCTTGGTGTTTTCCAGCGGCGGCATGGTCTCGAAGGTCATCGCCGACAAGAGCGACAGCGACAGGAAACCATGCGCGATAGTGCCGCCGAACGGCGTCTCGCGCTCGGCGCGCTCCGGATCGCAATGGATGAACTGGTGGTCGTCGGTCGCATCCGCGAACTGGTCGATCATGCGCTGCGTCACCATTCGCCAGGGCGAGACGCCGACCTCCTTGCCGACGCTTGCCAGAAGCGTATCGAGACTGATCGGTTCCACGCTCATGTCCTCCGCACCCCCGCCTGGATTCCTTGACCGGGCGTCTTATTCCTTGAACCCCACCCGGATTCCTTGAATCGGGCGTCTTACTCCTTGAACAACGTCATTCCGTGCTGCACCGACTGGCCGCCGTCGATGGGCAGGATGGCGCCGGTGACATAGCTTCCGGCACGGCTGCACAAATAAAGCGTTGCTCCGGCAATGTCATCCGCCACGCCGATGCGGCCGAGCGGAACATGGTTACCAACATGTTTCGCCTGCTCCTCGGTCGCTGTGGCGAAGGCCGTCATACGGCTCTGGAAAGGACCGGGGGCACAGGCGTTGACGGTGATGCGGCGGGCGGCGAATTCGATCGCCAGCGTGCGCGTCAGATGATGCACGGCGGCCTTGGAGGCGGCGTAGGAATAGGCGTCGTCGGCAAGCGGCTGGGTGCCCATCACCGAGCCGAGATTGATCACGCGGGCCGGATCCTCGTCGCTTGCCGCCGCGTCAAGCAGCGGCAAAAGCTCCCGCGTCAGGTGGAAGACCGCGGTGACATTGACGCCGAACACCTTGGCCCAGGCGTGATAGGGGAAATCCTGCAGCGGCGCGCCCCAGGAAATGCCGGCATTGTTGACCAGAATATGCAGGCGCTCCGTGCGCGCCTTCACCTCGGTGACAAGAGCGGCGATGCCAGCTTCGCTGGACACGTCGCCGGCAAAGCCCTCGGCCTGGCCGGAGCCGCCGAGCGCGTTCAATTCGTTGGCGACTTTTGCGCAATCCTCGCCCTTGCGCGAGGCGATCATCACATGAGCGCCGGCGCGGATCAGGCCGGTCGCCACCATGCGGCCAATACCGGTCGCCGCGCCCGTCACCAGCGCGGTCTTGCCGGTGACCGAGAACAGCTTGTCCAGATAGCTCATTGCATTCCTCCGCACCCTCGATCAAACGGGCGAGGGGACTCGCGTTGACAAGGCTAGCCGAAGTACGGTCATCCTTGCCACGGGTAAAGATTTATCTGCGAAAGGGACCGGAAGCGATGGCGGACATGAATCTCGGCATGACCGAGCGGCTGAAGCCGATCCACCAGCGTGTGGCGGCTATGGTTCGCGACGAGATCGCGCCACTCGGGGAGGAGTTTCTCGCCGAAATCGGCAAGGAGGGCGACCGCTGGGCCTACACCGCCAGGCAGACCGAGATCCTCGAAGGCTTGAAGAAGACGGCGCGGGAGCGCGGGTTGTGGAACTTCTGGCTGACCGATTCCAAACGCGGCTACGGTCTTTCCACCGTCGAATATGCC
>NZ_RZSB01000381.1:0-5705 GCF_004023285.1 Mesorhizobium sp. M2A.F.Ca.ET.067.02.1.1 | reverse complement strand
GTGCCAGCGCGCTTCCTTGATTTCCTGCGGCACCTGTTCGAGCCCGAGGTCGTTGGAGCGCGCGCCCTTGACAGGCTCATATTTGAAGCAGCCGGCGCGGTCGATCTTGGCTTCGTCCAGCCAGTCGAGCAGCATCTGGAAATCGTCCTCGGTCTCGCCGGGGAAACCGACGATGAAGGTGGAGCGGATGGCGAGATCCGGGCAGACCTCGCGCCAGCCGCGGATACGGTCCAGCGTCTTTTCGCCATGCGCGGGGCGCCGCATGTTCTTCAGCACCTGCGGCGAGGCGTGCTGGAAGGGGATGTCGAGATAGGGCAGGATCTTTCCTTCCGCCATCAGCGGAATGACGTCGGCGACATGCGGGTAGGGGTACACATAATGCATGCGTATCCAGATGCCGAGCTTGCCGAGCTCCTCGGCAAGGTCGAGGAATTTCGCCCGCACCTCGCGGTCGCCGAACATCGATGTCTGGTACTTGATGTCGACGCCGTAGGCGCTGGTGTCCTGCGAGATGACGAGGATTTCCTTGACGCCGGCCTTGGCCAGCTTTTCAGCTTCGCGCAGCACATCCGCCGCCGGCCGCGAGACCAGATCGCCACGCAGCGCCGGGATGATGCAGAAGGTGCAGCGGTTGTTGCAGCCCTCGGAAATCTTCAGATAGGCGTAGTGGCGCGGGGTGAGCTTCACGCCCTGCGGCGGCAGCAGATCGACATAAGGGTCGTGGCTGGGCGGAGCCGCCTCGTGGACCGCCGCCATCACGCTCTCATAGGCCTGCGGGCCGGTGATCGCCAGCACATTGGGATGTTTCTCGCGGATGACGTCCGGCTCGGCGCCGAGGCAGCCAGTGACGATGACGCGGCCATTTTCGGAAAGCGCGGAGCCGATGGCGTTGAGCGACTCGTCGCGGGCGGAATCGACGAAGCCGCAAGTGTTGACAACGACGAGGTCGGCGCCATCATGCTTGCGCGCGATCTCATAGCCTTCGGCGCGGAGCCGCGTGATGATGCGCTCGGAATCGACGAGCGCTTTCGGACATCCAAGACTGACGAAACTGACGCGTGGGGCGGACATAAATTTTGTTTTCCAAGAGGTGAAGGCGAGATCGAGGATTGAGCCTTTGGCTCTGAAGGTCGATCTACGGCGCGGCTTTGAGCCATTTCGCGCGGCGCAATAGCACGCTTCGGCACAGAAGCAAACCTGCCGCCGGCCAGGACAAGAGACTCGGCAACCTATCCCTTAACGAGCATCAGTGACCGTCCGATCCGAACCAGGGCGCCAGGAAGGCAAAATGGTCGGGGAACTGCTGCACGGCGCCGCCGAGAAGCATGTTGATCGCCACGTACAAGATGATCAGCAGGCCGATATAGGCGATCCAGCGATATCGATGCAGCAGCCGGGCGACAAAGGAAGCGGCAAAACCCATCAGGGCGATCGAAAGGGCCAGCCCGATGATCAACACCGTCGGATGCTTCATGGCGGCGCCGGCGACGGCGAGCACATTGTCGAGCGACATCGAGACGTCGGCGATGACGATCTGCCAGGCGGCTTGAGAGAAGGTCTTGCGTGCTCCCTTGCCGGCGACGGATCCGTCCTTGTTGTAGTCGCTGTTCGACAGCGCTTCGGTCGCATCGCGCTCGTCGTCATGGCTGACGCGCAATTCGCGCCACATCTTCCAGCAGACCCACAGAAGCAGAAGCCCGCCGGCGATGAGCAGCATCGGGCCGATGCTCAGCAGCCATTGCGTGATGAGGGCGAAGACGATGCGCAGGACTGTCGCCGCCGCGATGCCGACAATGATGGCGCGCTTGCGCTGATCCGCCGGGAGGCCGGCGGCCGCGAGGCCGATCACAATTGCGTTGTCGCCGGCGAGCGCGAGATCGATTGCGACGACCTGAAGGAGAGCTGAAACGCCTGCGGCAGTGAATATTTCCATAGACTAGAAATCCCTTGCCTGAAACGCGGGTCGCCCAATACCCAGACGGCCCTAAAGGCATGGTTCACCGGCGTCAAGACGCAGGTTCGGACATCGCCGGAAAACGGCGCCGCCAGCGCAAGCCCTCAATCATTTCGGGTGTTCGCCGGTCAGGCGGCGGGCGGGAACTAGTCGTAGAGATTGTATTTGGCCCAGTCGGATTCGGGGATTTCGTCACCGATCTTGTAGCGGAACTGCAGCACCTGCATATGGTCCGGCGCGGTCTGGCATTTGAACTTCAGCCGGTACCATTGGCCCTTGCTGCGGAAGGCGGCGCCCGAGCTCTTGATGGCATCGGCGCTCATCTGCGGCGTGGCGAAGGCGTAGGCCACGACCCGGTCGGCCTTGTAGTTGCGATCGTCGTGGCTGATCCGGTCGAGCACTTCTGCGTCGCACCGCTGCTCGAGGCGGGTTTCGGGATCGAGTTTCATCAGGCCGGCGCGCAACGCATTGTCCATCGCCTTGGCCGGCAAGACCGGCGCCAGCGACGCCAGAACCATCAGGCAGAGCTTTTTCATGGGCGCGAGAAGCAGCATATTTTGTCCGAGAAATCAAATAAACGGTGTTTCACCAACGATTGACCGCCATGGGTGTCAGGATCGCTTCGGCCCACCAACCAATACAAGCAGCGCACAACTCTTGGCGGCTGTGACTTGCAGAATCGCTAGTGCGCATAAAGGCCGTCGTTGGGGCAACATGTAGTTGACGTCACGTTAATGCAGGCGCAATCTATTTTTCGGGTTGTGCAGGTGAGGGCGTTTTAATGAAATTCGTTGTGTTTGGCGTAGCAATGGTATTGGCCGCCACCGGAGCAGCCGTTGCGAAAGAAAAGAAAAAGGTAGCCACCGCTCAGGCAGCAATCTCTTGTCCTGCAGCACATATGAAGGCTGGCAGCGGCAAGCCGGCACCGAAACTGGATTGCAAATCAACAGGCACGGTGGTTGTTGCGCGTCCGTCAAATCAGGCCGCAAATTTCCTGGACCATCGCTTGGGGTACGACACCGATCCGTGGATCCCAACTGGTTATTGATGGCCAACTTCGGCTTGCCGGGCCTTTTCATATCCGGTTAGGCTAAAACTTATGCCACAGCCCGACGGTTTGGCTTAAGTTATTGATTTTATTGGAATTTTGGCGGAGGGAGTGGGATTCGAACCCACGGTGAACTTGCGCCCACGCCGGTTTTCAAGACCGGTGCCTTAAACCGCTCGGCCATCCCTCCATCGTGATCTTCACGAGGCGCTTCGTCCTGTTAACAGCAAAACCGTGCCGACAAGAACGCATGCGCTCCATGCTCTAGTGCGCCGCGCAAAGATCTGTCAATCGCAGGACAGGCTCAATCATATTCTCGGGAGCCGGGGGCAATCCCAGGAAGCCGGTCAGATGCAATTGACAATGCCGCCAAGACCTTGCCAATCTCTACCTGCTAATGTTCTAACGGGGGAATTGATGAAAAAGATTTATGAGAAGCCGGTTTTGACGAAGCGCCAGAAGTTGTCTCGTGCGACGGCCCAACAGCTGCCGTCCAACGTGCAGCCGCAATAGCAGGACAAACCCGCACTCTTATTCGGATTTGACGCGCTGGCGATCTTGTGGCCGGCGCTATTGGCAGCAGGGCGTTCTCGAACGAGCACGGACTTTCCGAGCGGCATTCTGCACTCATGCCACAATCTCGCCCTGTTGCGGCCATAATCGATTAACATCGTGATAAGCAATTCCTGTGCAAAAGGGATTGCGGATCAAGGTGTTGGCCTAACGGGCGACCTCTGGCTCCGTCGGGTGCAGCACGGTAGGGGACAATCGAAAACATGCAGACTCCGACGCGCCCGCGTCTTCGTCGCGCTTCTGCTTTCGCCCTGTGCGCCCTTTCGGGCCTGCTGCTGGCTGCCTGCGCCTCACAGCCCGAGCCGAAGGGGATGGTCTACAAGAAGGCCCGTCCCAAGGAATATTTCGCCGAATCCGAATATGGCGTGAAGGCAAGCCCGCGCGTCCAGTTCATGCGCCGGGGCGGCGGCCGCGACCAGCTCGGCAGGCCCTACCAGGTTCGCGGCAAGTGGTATTATCCGAAGGAGGATAAGAAGGGCTTCACGAAGGTCGGGCTGGCCTCCTGGTATGGCGATGCCTTCCACGGGCGTTTGACCGCCAATGGCGAAGTCTATGACATGACGCATCTGACGGCGGCGCATCCGACGATGCCACTGCCGAGCTATGCACGCGTCACCAATCTGGAGACCGGCAGTTCCGTGATCGTTCGCGTCAACGACCGGGGTCCCTATCATGAAGGCCGCATCATCGACGTCTCCGAACGCGCCGCGCAAATGCTCGACTATGACAAGGTCGGCACGGCCCGGGTCAAAGTCGAATATGTCGGCCGCGCGCCGCTCGATGGCGACGACGACCAGTATCTGGTGGCGTCCTACCGCCCCGGCAACAAGCGGCCGGATCCGTCGGACGGCCTGCCGACCGGTGTGATGGTGGCCATGAACGGCCCGTCGCCGAGCCTCTCGGTGGGCGCGCCGCCGGCCGTGCCGTTCCCTGGACAGTTGACCAATTCGGGGCAGGCCTTTGCCGCGCAGCCGGGCCTGTCGGAGCAGCCGGCCGTGCAACCAGCAGCGTTCTCGGCGCAAGATGCCAGTGATGTCGTGCTGCCCGATTTCGGACCGATCGTGCCGGAGCGGCCGGATCTCGGCCTGCCGCCGAACTCGCCCTTCGCCATGGCTTCCCTGTCCTACGCGGATGAGCGGGTGAAGCGCGCCGATGTCTTTGCCGCGCTCGATGCCGGCGGCATGTCGCCGGCCGATATCCTGGAATCGTGGAAGAAATCGAACCGCCAGGAACAGGCGCCTGGATCCGACTACGTCGCCGCCGGTTCCTTCGACGAAGCCGCCGACGCCAAGCGTGTGGCCGCGGCGCTCGAGCCGTTCGGCCGGACCGAGATCCAGCGCACGGAGATGGACGGCAATGACTGGTACGCGGTCAATGTCTATCCGGATGGGCACGGCAGCATTGACGACCTGCTCCAGGCAGCCTGGTCGCATGGCGCGCCGGACGCGCTGGTTGTGCGAACTGATCAAATTTGCACTGCACGTTGATCCGGCCGAAAAAACCCTGCTAGCTTGGCCGCGGGGTAGTCTTGGCGCAATTCCGGGCGACTCTCCGGTTTTGCTCAGATTGGGTCGACATTTCATGCAATTGCGCATTCTTCCGCCTTTCGCCAGCCTTCTGGGATTGGTGCTGGCGCTGTTGTGCGCCGCCCCGGCTGGCGCGCAGCTGTTCGAGACCAAGGCGACTCAGGCGTTCATGATCGATGTCGACACCGGCACGGTGCTCTTCGCCAAGGACCCCGACAAGCCGATCCCACCGGCCTCGATGGCCAAGCTGATGACGATGGAGGTGGTCTTCAACGCTCTCAAGGCGAAGCGGATCACGCTCGACGACACGTTTGTCGTCAGCGAAAACGCCTGGCGCACCGGCGGCGCGCCGTCCGGGACCTCGACCATGTTCGCCAAGCTCAAATCCGAGGTCCGCGTCGAGGACCTGATCCAGGGTGTCACCGTGCAGGCCGCCAATGACGGCTGCATCGTGCTTGCCGAGGGCATGGCCGGCTCGGAAGCGAATTTCGCCGCGCAGATGACGGATCGCGCCCGCCAGCTCGGCCTGTCGAAATCGACCTTCGTCAATTCGACCGGCCTGCCTGCCGACGGCCAGCAGACGACGGTGCGCGAGCTGAAGATG
>NZ_RZSB01000380.1:0-5712 GCF_004023285.1 Mesorhizobium sp. M2A.F.Ca.ET.067.02.1.1 | reverse complement strand
CGCCGGAAGAACTGGAAAAGGTCGAGGCGACGATCCGCGCCATCAACCCGGCGGCAAAGATCCATCGTACGCAGCGGTCCGGCGTGGCGCTCGACGAAGTGCTCGACCGCGGCGCCTTCGACCTGTCGCGCGCGCTGGAGAACGATCCGCACTTCCTCGAGGCGCATGACCACGATCACGACCATGAATGCGGCCCGGACTGCGACCACGACCACCATCATCATGACGGCCACGATCACCATCACCACCATGCTTCCGACATCCATGACGTGACGGTGAAGTCGGTGTCGCTGCGCGGCGGCGAGATGGACCCCAAGAAGTTCTTCCCCTGGATCGAGAAGGTGACCCAGATGGAAGGGCCGAACATCCTGCGGCTGAAGGGCATCATCGCGCTCAAGGGCGACGAGGACCGCTACGTGCTGCAGGGCGTGCACATGATCCTCGAGGGCGACCACCAGCGCGCCTGGAAGGACGGCGAGAAGCATGAGAGCCGGCTCGTGTTCATCGGCCGCGATCTCGACGCCGAGCGGCTCAGGAAGAGTTTTGAAGCCTGCCAGGCGGCTTGATTTCCTGACCTTCAGGCGCTAGCGCTGCCCGTTCTTCGCTTCTCCCCTTGTGGGAGAAGGTGGCCCCGCGAAGCGAGGTCGGATGAGGGGTGCTCCAGCTTGGCAATGCCGGCGATCCGTCCAACACCCCTCATCCGTCTTGGCGCTGCGCGCCAATCCACCTTCTCCCGCAAGGGGAAAAGGCAAGGCCGCACCTAGCCGCACCGGCTTCGTGCACAGAAGCCCGAATGGACCATTCGTATGCCCACAGTCGCCCCGCTTGATCTTGAAGGCCATTGCGTCGCCGCCGTCTTCCTCAACGACGTGCCGCATTTCGCTCTGGCCGACGGCGCGATCCATCGCCTGGACAATGGGCAGAAGACGGTGCAGGCCAATGACGGTCTGCTTGCCGCCTTTCATGATGCGGCCAACGACCGGCTGATCACCGGCGGCGAGGACGGCAAGGTATTTGCCGTGAAGGCCGGCGGCGAGATGAGCGAACTCGCAAGCGCTGGAAAAAAATGGATCACCAGCGTCGCCGCAGGTCCGCAGGGCGCGATCGCCTATGCTTCCGGCAAGACCGCCTTTGTGCGTTTCGCCGACGGCAAGATCAAGGAATTCACCCACCCGCGCTCGGTGGAAGGACTAGCCTTCTCGCCCAAGGGCATGCGTTTTGCCGTCGCCCGTTACAATGGCGCGACGCTGCATTTTCCAGCGGCTGAGGGCAAGCCGGTGGAGCTCGAATGGGCCGGCGCCCATACCGGCATCACCTTTTCACCGGACGGCGCCTTCCTCATCACCACCATGCAGGAAAACGCGCTGCATGGCTGGAAACTCGCCGACGGCAAGCACATGCGCATGTCAGGCTATCCCGGCAAGGTGAAGAGCCTGTCGTGGAGCGTCAAGGGCAAATGGCTGGCGAGCTCCGGCGCGCCGGCGGCGATCGTCTGGCCGTTTCAAGCCAAGGACGGGCCAATGGGCAAGGCGCCGCTGGAACTCGGCACGCGCGGCAACACGATGGTGACCTGCGTCGCCTGCCATCCGAGCCAGGACGTCGTGGCCATCGGCTACGAGGATGGCATGGTGATCGCGGCGCGCTTCGCCGACGCCAAGGAGGTGCTGCTGCGCCGCCCCGGCAAGGGCGCCATCACCGCCATGATGTGGGACAAAGAAGAGCGCCGCATCGTCTTCGGAAGTGCTGCCGGGGACTGCGGCGTGATTGACATCACCGCCTGACTATTCCGCGCCGCAGGACACATCGCCCTTGAACTCGACGGGATCGCTGCTCACGCCGGCCGTGCCGTCATAGACCGCGAGCGTGTAGCGCCCGTCATAAGTGCTTTCGTCGCTGGCCTTGGTCAGGATCGTCAGCTCCACCGAGCGGTAGGTGTCCTTGGCTTCGTGCTCTCGATAAACGAGCAGCCGCAACTCCTCGCCGTCGAGCCAGTATTGCGTAAGGTTCTGGTCCTCGAACACCGTCTTGCGCAGGCTGTCGGTGGCGGGACGGGCCTTGATCTCCAAGTCGCCGCGGAAATTGAAGGTCGGCCCGCCCAGGCCACGGGTCACGCCGGCGTCGAGATGGAAGGCGACCTTGGCGTCATCGACCGAGCACCAGAGGGCGCCGGAGGCGAAACCGCCATTCACTGACGCAAGAAGCACTGCCACGCAAAGAACTGTCCGCATTTCCCCCTCCTCCATGCCCGCCCACAATGAGGCCCCGGCGGCCGCGCCGGGTCAAGAGCGCTGAGCCAACGCCCGTCCCATGCGCGGCCAATTGCAGTTTTGCCAAGCCATGGGCAGAGTGCCGCGCGAAACACGGGGGTTTTCATGCAAGCATCGAATCCAGGAACTTCCATCGGCGGCATCGACATCGCCCGTATCGCCGAATTGCGCGAGATGGAAGCCGCCGCCTTCCGCAAGGCGCGGCCGAAATCCGAGGCCAAGCTTGGCAACGGCATCGCCGGCTTCCTGGGCGGCGTGCCGATGCATTGGATGACCGACTGGCCGACGCCATTCCCGATCCTGGTCGACGGCGCGAAGGGTGCCACCATCACCGATAACGACGGCAACAGGCTCGACGATTTCTGCCTCGGCGACACCGGCTCGATGCTCGGCCATTCGCCGCCGGCGGTCGCCCGCGCGATCCGCCGGCAGGCGGCCCGGGGCCTGACCTATATGCTGCCCAGCGAGGACGCGCTGGCGATCGGCCCGCTCCTGCAGCAGCGCTTCGGCCTGCCCTACTGGCAGATCGCCACCACCGCCACCGACGCCAACCGCTTCGCGCTGCGCGTCGCCCGCGCCGTGACGGGCCGTGAAAAGATCCTGGTCTTCAACGGCTGCTATCACGGTTCAGTCGACGAGACGATGGTGCGGCTGATCGACGGCAAGCCGGTGAACCGGCCTGGTTTGGCCGGCGAATTCCGCGATCTCACGCGGGCGACCAAGATCGTCGAGTTCAACGATGTTGCCGCTTTGGAAGCAGCGCTCGCGGACCGCGACGTAGCCTGCGTCATCACCGAGCCGGTGCTGACCAATTCCTGCATGGTGCTGCCGGATGCCGGCTTCCATGACGCGCTGCGGCGGCTGACCCGCGCGGCCGGCACGCTGCTCCTGATCGACGAAACCCACACCATCTCCACCGGCCCCGGCGGCTATACGCGCAAGTACGGGCTGGAGCCAGACCTGTTCGTGCTCGGCAAGCCGGTGGCCGGCGGCGTGCCGGCGAGCATCTGGGGGATGAGCGAGGAGGTCGCCACGTGTTACGCCGCCTATAACCGGACCAAGGAGCCCGGCTATTCCGGCATGGGCACGACGTTGTCGGCCAACCCGCTGCAGTTCGCGGCAATGCGCGCGACGCTAGAGGAGGTGATGACGGAGCAAGCCTACGCGCATATGGACCGGCTGGCGCGCCGGCTCGATGCGGGGCTGACCGCCGTCATCCAGCGAAACAAGCTGCCCTGGCATGTCGCGCGGGTCGGCGCGCGCGTCGAATTCATCTGCGTGCCCGGACCGCTGCATAATGGCGCCGAGGCCGAGAAGGCGCATGCGCCGGAGCTCGAAGCCGCCATCCATGTCGCGCTGGTCAATCGCGGCGTGCTGATCGCGCCGTTCCACAACATGATGCTGATCTCGCCGGTGACGTCTTCAGCGCAAGTGAGCCGGCTGATCGCCGCCTTCGCCGCGGTTGCGGCCAGGCTTACGGCGTGAGAAAAGCGGCCATGGACAATCCGAACGCCGTAACAACATCGCCTTCCGGGTCGACGCCCGCCGAGGCGAAAGCCTTTCTCGACGCGCATCCGGAGATCGAGGCGTTCGACATCGTGCTGACCGACGCCAACGGTATCGGCCGCGGCAAGATCGTGCGCCGCCATGAGCTGATGGGGATTTTCGAGAACGGAAGGCACCTGCCTATCTCGATCCTCGGCCTCGACATCACCGGCGAGGACGTGCACGAAACCGGACTGGTGTGGGATACAGGCGACGGCGACCTCAGGGCGTGGCCGATCCCGGGCACGCTGGTGCCGCTCTACGGCACCAATCCGGCGCGCGGCCAGGTGCTGATGTCGATGTACCATCTCGACGGCCAGCCGATGACCTCCGACCCACGGCTGGTGCTGGCAAGGCAGGTGGAATTGCTGGCGGCGCGCGGCCTGCATCCTGCTGGCGCTTTCGAGCTGGAGTTCTTCCTGCTGTCCAACGAGCGCGACGCGGATGGCAAGGTGCAGCCTGCCCGCGCGGTGCTCGACGGCCGTCGTTCGGCGAAGACCGAGGTCTATTCCGTCGACCATCTGCATGGCATGGAGCCGCTGTTTTCCGACATCTACGCCGCGGCCAAGGCGCAGGGCATTCCGGCCGAGACGGTCATTTCCGAATACGCGCCCGGCCAGTACGAGCTGACGCTCAACTACCGCAAGGACGTGATGCGGGCAGCCGACGATCTCGTCATGCTGAAGCGGCTTGTCAGGGCGCAGGCGCGGCGGCACGGCGTCACCGCCTGCTTCATGGCCAAGCCCATCGAGGCCTATGCGGGTTCGGGCATGCATTTCCATGTCTCGCTGCAGGACGATGACGGCCGTAACGTCTTCACCGAGGCCGCCGGCGAGAAATGGTCGCCCAAGCTGCTCAACGCGCTTGGCGGCCTGATCCACACCATGGCGGAATCGATGCTGGTGTTCGCGCCGCACGCCAATTCATGGCGGCGCTTCGTCTCGCAATCCTACGCGCCGGTGGCGCCGACATGGGGCGTCAACAACCGCTCGGTGGCGCTGCGCGTGCCGGCGGGCGACGCCAGGAACCGCCGCGTCGAGCACCGGCCGTCCGGCGTCGACGCCAATCCCTATCTGGTGGCGGCGACAGTGCTGGCCGGCATCGTCAAAGGGCTCGATGAAGGGCTGGATCCGGGGCCAGAGACCACAGGGAACGGTTACGAGCAGCCGAGCGAAAGATCGACCATGCCGGCCGACTGGCGCGCCGCGATCGAGGCGGCCAGGGGCTCCGATTTCCTGAAATCGGGGCTGGGCCCAGACCTGCACCGGACCTTCGTGGCGATCAAGCAGGCCGAATATCTGCGCGTCGCGCGCACGGTCAGCGAATTGGACTATCACCTCTATCTGCACGAGGTGTAAGGCGGACGACACGCGCGTGGCGATCACGTTTTGCCGCGGACAATCAAAAGTTATAGCCAATTGCATTTCTGGAACATATCATGAACAAATGGCTGTGCTTTCCGTCCGCGAGAAACTGGCGATCCTGTCCGACGCCGCCAAATACGACGCTTCCTGCGCGTCGTCCGGGTCGGCAAAACGCGACTCGCTGAGATCGGGCGGCATCGGTTCGACCGAGGGTTCCGGCATCTGCCATTCCTACGCGCCGGATGGGCGCTGCATCTCGCTCTTGAAAATCCTGCTCACCAATTTCTGCATCTATGACTGCAGCTATTGCATCAATCGCTCGTCCTCGAATGTGCGGCGCGCTCGCTTCAGCGTCGATGAGGTGGTGAAGCTCACCATGGATTTCTACCGCCGCAACTACATCGAGGGGCTGTTCCTGTCCTCTGGCGTCATTCGCTCGCCGGACGAGACGATGGGCGAGATGGTCGAGGTGGCACGCAGGCTCAGGATCGAGGAAAAGTTCGGCGGCTACATACACCTCAAGACCATCCCCGAAG
>NZ_RZSB01000037.1:0-18674 GCF_004023285.1 Mesorhizobium sp. M2A.F.Ca.ET.067.02.1.1 | reverse complement strand
GCGGACTGGCCGGCTGCATCCTGACCGGGCCGCTGGTGCGGCGCGTCGGCCACGCCCGCGCCTTCATGGTGCTTTCGGCGCTGATCGCGCTTTCCAACGCGGCGATCGGCGCCGGGCCGATCCCGCTTTTGTGGATCGCCGCGCGGGCGCTTTACGGCTTCGCCATCTGCGGGCTGTTCATCGTCGCGCAGAGCTGGCTGAACGATGCCTTGCCGAATTCGATCCGCGGCCGGGTGATGGCAGTGTTCTATGTCGCTTATATTGCCGGGCTGGGCGTGGGTTACGCGACGCTCGCCTTGGTCGACATCCACTCGGCCGCCGCGTCGCTGATCGGCATCACCTTCACCGCGCTCTCCATCCTGCCGGTCGGCATGACCAGGCTTGCGCAGCCGCCGGCGCCGCAGGCGGCGTCGGTCGCGCTGCGCCGCGCCTGGCGCATCTCGCCGGTCGGCGTCGCCGGCATGCTGGCGGTTGGCGGCCTGTCGATGATCGTTTCCGGCTTCGCGCCGATCCACGCCACCGCCAAGGGCTACAACCAGGCCGATGTGGCGCTGCTGTTGTCGGCCATGCCGGTCGGCACGCTGATCCTGCAGATTCCGCTCGGCTGGATTTCGGACCGCACCGACCGGCGCTACGTGCTGGCCGGGGCGGCGGCGCTGGCGGTCGTCGCCAGCACCTTGGCCATCGTCTTCGACGGCGGCGCGCTGGTGGCGCTGGTGGTGATCTATCTGATCTGGGACGGGGCGTCGGAATCGATCTACGCGCTGTCCAGCGCGCATGCCGCCGACCGGGCCGCCAAGGACGAGCTTCTGGCGCTGTCGAGCTCGATGCTGTTTGCCTGGTCGCTGGCCGGCTTCATCGTGCCCGGCATCGTGACGGCGCTTTCCGCCGTCTTCGGCACCGCGACCTTCATCTATGTCGGGATCGTGATTGCGTCGGCCTTCTGCCTGTTCGTGCTGTGGCGCGTGGCGGCGGGCCGGCCGACACCCGCGGCCACAAGCGGCAGTTTCGCGCCGATGTCGGCGCAGACGCCGCTGCCGGTGGAACTCGCCTTCGCGCCGGACGATAAGCCCCGCCAGGATTGAGCCGCTACTGCTTGCGCGCTTCCGGCGCCGGCACTTCCGGCGGCGGCAGCGGGATCGAGATGCCTTCCCTGTCGAAGGCCTGCTTGGCGCGCTTGGTCATGTCGATCTGTGTCGAGAAATAGTCGGCGGCCGATGTCCAGTAGCGCAAGGTGAGCGAAACCGTCGCGTCGCCGACACTGGCGATGAAGGCGATCGGAGGCGGTTCGCGCCGGATGCGCCTTTCGGCGCCGGCGATGGCAAGCAGCGTCTTCTGCCCGCGGTCGATATCGTTCCACGAACCGATGCTCAAGGTCACGTCTGTGCGGCGCACGCCGTTGCGGGTGAAGTTGCGCACCGGCTGGTTCCACAAAGTCGAATTGGGCGCCAGTATGTAGACGCCCTCGGCGGTGCGCAGCTTGGTGGCGAAGAGGCCGATCTCCTCGACAGTGCCCGCAATCGCGCCGACCTCGACATTCTCGCCGATGCGGAAGGGCCTGAGCGCCAGAAGCATGATGCCGGCGGCGATGTTCTGCAGCGTGCCCTGTAATGCCAGTCCGATGGCCAGGCCGGCGGCGCCGATCGCGGCGATGATGGAGGCCGTCTGCACGCCGAACTGGCCAAGCACCATGATGACGACAAGGATCAGGATAGCGTAGCGCACGACCTGGGAGAAGAAATGCCGCAAGGTCTCGTCGAAGCCGTGGATGTGGCCGAGGCCGGCATAGATCGACCGTTCGGCAAGCCCGGCGACGAGGTAGCCGAGAACCAGCAGGATCACGGCGCCGATGGCCGAGAAGGAATAGGAAACGATCAAGGTGCTGAGCTGCGCGAGCCCGGCCTGGATGGTGATGAGGGCGCTTTGCGGGTCGGTGGGCATGGCGGGGATCCCGTTGGTCGGTGCGCCGATAACCCGCGCATTCCGGATCAGTTCCCGCTTTTCAGGCACTGCTAAAACAGCGGTCCGGACCAGGCGCGGCCGAGCAAAAGCGGCCGTCGTCTTGAAACTGCAATGGAACTCTGCCTATCTAAGTGGTGTCACCTGATTTGCATGGTGATTTGGTTGTTCTTGTTGGGAAAGGAAACACACTGAGAACAGCACTGCGGAAGAAGGCTGATATCATGCCTTCGCCGGCCGGGATCAGCGGCAACGCCGCCGCTAGCCTCGCCATCGACACAGTCCTTGCCAGTCTGGAAGACTCCAAGGCCGAAAACATCGTCTCAATCGACATCCAGGGAAAATCGAGCCTCGGCGACTATATGGTCATCGCCTCGGGCCGATCGCACCGTCATGTCTCGGCTGTCGCCGATCATCTCCTCAAGGCGCTGAAAGATGCCGGTCTCGGCAATGCGCGCGTCGAGGGGTTGGCCAGCGCCGACTGGGTCCTGATCGATTCGGGCGACATCATCGTCCATGTCTTCCGCCCCGAAGTCCGCGAATTCTACAATCTCGAAAAGATGTGGCAGGCGCCGGACCTCGAGGAAGAGACCTTGCACTGAGCCTTGATCCGCGTGCCGTGAACCATCACGGTATGCGCTGAGACAAGCTCGCCGGGGCGAGGATGAAGATCACCGTTCATGCCGTGGGCCGGATGAAGACCGGCCCCGAGAGAGAACTCGCCGACCGCTATTTCGAGCGCTTCGCCAAGAGCGGGCCCGCGGTCGGGCTGGAATTTGCCGGCATTGTCGAGGTCCCCGAAAGCCGCGGACAGAGCGCCGACGAGCGCCGCCGCGAGGAAGCCCAGAAGCTTCAGGGCCTGTTGCAGGCCGGAACCGTCCTCATCCTGCTTGATGAGCGCGGCAAGTCGCTTTCGTCGGAGGACCTTGCCGCCCGCATCGGCCAGTTGCGCGACGGCGGCCGCAAGTCGCTGGTCGTCGCCATTGGCGGCGCCGATGGCCATGACAAATCCTTACGCGAGCAGGCGGACCTGGTGCTGTCGTTCGGCGCGCTGACCTGGCCGCATCAGTTGGTGCGCGTGATGCTGGGCGAGCAGCTCTACCGGATCGGGACGATCCTGGCGGGTCATCCCTATCATCGGTCGTGAATGGCGCTTGCCATCTCCAAAAGCTGGGGATTGCTTATCCCGGCTCGGATTTTCGCCTCAAAGGCTGAACATCACTGCTGGAGTAGGGCGCTTCCAACATGGTTGATGGTTCGTTAACGAAGCGGCGGATAGGTTAGGGGCCTGATGTCTGAAGGCTGGTACCCGATCATACGCGCCTGGCGCAGCCGCTGCGGCTTGACCCTTGTCGCCGCCGTGGTCGCGCTCGGGCCGGTCCGGGCGACCGAGAACACGCTGGACGCGGCGCCGGATCCCGATCAGAGCCGGACCGAATACGAGCAGGTCTCCAAGGAGATCACGCTGTCATCGGAGCGGCTGGCCAAGCTCGCCGCCGACATCGCCTCGGTGCGCAAGGATTATGCCTCGATCACCGCGGCGCTGATTCAGTCGGCTATGACGGAGCAGAAGCTTGGCCAGGACATCGAGGACATCGGCGCCAAGCTCGAAGGGCTGAAGGACGAGGAACAGAAGCTGCGCGCTTCACTCATGGCGCGGCGCGACGTGCTGGCCGAAGTGCTCGGCGCGCTGCAGCGCATGGGGCTCAATCCGCCGCCGGCGATCCTGGTCAAGCCGGAAGACGCGCTGTCGTCGGTGCGCAGCGCCATCCTGCTCGGCGCCGTGGTGCCGGAACTGCGCCAGCAGACCGACCGGCTGATGGCCGATCTCAAGGAGCAGACGCGGGTGACGGCCTCGATCGAGGCGGAACGGGCGCGGCTCACCGCCGCCGTCACGGACCAGACGGCGGAGAAGAAGCGGCTCACCATGCTGCTCGAGGCCAAGAAGAAGCTGCAGGCCGATACCCAGACCGCGATGGCGGCCGAGCAACGGCACTCGCAGGAGCTGGCGGCGAAGGCGAGCAGCCTCAAGGACCTGATCGCTTCGCTCGAAGCCGACAAGGCGCAGGACCAGGCCAAGGCGGGCGAGCGGAAATCGACCGACAGCGACACGATGGCCTCGACGACCGAGCTCGCCGCGTTGCCGGTGCCGGAGGCCAACCGCCTCACGGGGTCGGCGCCGTTTTCGGCCTTGCAAGGCCAGATCGCGCTGCCGGTCATCGGCAAGATCAAGCGGCGTTTCGGCACCGACGATGGCAATGGCGCGGCGATGCAGGGCGACATGGTTGCGACACAATCGGGGGCCATCGTCACCGCACCGGCGGATGGAAACGTGCTTTATGCGGGGCCGTTTCGCAGCTACGGTCAACTCTTGATCCTCAATGCGGGCGATGGGTATCATGTCGTCCTGGCGGGGATGAGCAGAATCAGCGTCGCGACCGGACAGTCGGTGCTCGCAGGAGAGCCGATCGGCGCGATGGGAGAGGCCCGGGTGGCAAGCACCTCGGCCTCGCGGAATGAAAATTCGGCGTCGGAACTCTATGTCGAGTTCCGCAAGGATGGAAAACCCGTCGATCCGGCCCCATGGTGGGCGGATCGATTCTCTGGAAGGACGTGAAATGATGCGGAAACTGTCGCTTCTGTTTGCCGGCGCGCTGATGGGCGCATCGGCAATGAGCCTGGTCTACGGCACACCGGGTTCGGCGGCGAATGCTGCGGGTTCGGAAACCTACAAGCAGCTGGCGATCTTCGGCGACATCTTCGAGCGCGTGCGCGCGAATTATGTGACGCCGCCGGACGACAAATCGCTGGTCGAGAATGCCATCAACGGCATGCTGGCCTCGCTTGACCCGCACTCCTCCTACATGAATGCCGAGCAGGCGCAGGACATGCGCGTGCAGACCAAGGGCGAGTTCGGCGGCCTCGGCATCGAGGTCACCATGGAGAACGACCTGGTCAAGGTGATCACGCCGATCGACGATACGCCGGCCGCCAAGGCGGGCGTGCTTGCCGGCGACTATATCGCCAAGATCGACGGCGAAGAGGTTCGCGGCCTGACCCTCAATGACGCGGTCGAGAAGATGCGCGGGCCGGTCAACACGCCGATCAAGCTCACCATCCTGCGCCAGGGTGCCGACAAGCCGATCGAGCTGACGGTGGTGCGCGACATCATCAAGGTCAAGGCGGTGAAGTACCGGGTCGAGAACGACATCGGCTACATGAAGATCACCTCCTTCACCGAAAAGACCTATGACGATCTCGAGAACGCCATCGAGAACATCAAGAAGCAGGTGCCGAACGACAAGCTGAAGGGCTATGTGCTCGACCTGCGCCTCAACCCGGGCGGCCTGCTCGACCAGGCGGTGAGCGTGTCGGACGCATTCCTCAAGCGCGGCGAGATCGTTTCGACGCGCGGCCGCGATCCGAAGGACGTCACCCGCTTCGACGCCAAGCCGAAACAGGTCGACGACATCAACGGCAAGCCGATGATCGTGCTGGTCAATGGCGGTTCGGCAAGCGCCTCGGAAATCGTCGCCGGCGCGCTGCAGGATCTGCGCCGCGTCACGGTGGTCGGCACGCAATCCTTCGGCAAGGGCTCGGTGCAGACCATCATCCCGCTCGGCGAGAATGGCGCGCTCCGGCTGACGACCGCGCTCTATTACACGCCGTCGGGCAAGTCGATCCAGGGCAAGGGCATCACGCCCGACATAAAGGTCGACCAGCCGCTGCCGCCGGATCTGCAGGGCCGCGACCTGACTCGTGGCGAATCCGACCTCAAGGGCCACATCAAGGGCGCCGACGAGAGCTCGACCGGCTCTGGCTCGGCCGCCTATGTGCCGCCAGATCCGAAGGACGATCTGCAGCTGATCTATGCCGAGCAGCTGCTGCGCGGCGAGAAGACCGATCCGGCCTTCCCTCCGAACCCTGACAAGGCCGTGCTGAACCAGTAAGGCCGTCACGGCCGGAGCAAGGCTCTGGCCCGCCAAGCGAAGCAATGCGATGCTGCCGGGACCGCGAGGTCCCGGCAGTTTGATTCGGGGACCGCGGCTGGGGCGCCACGCGTCTGGGGTATCGCGCCGAGGATTGCGCAGGATTTCACGTTTAACGTGACATTCACGGGCGTGTTGGGAACTTAACTTGGCAGACATCGGCAAGGATATCGAACGCCCGCTTGGACAGAAGCTCCAGCCCAAGCGGCGTGCTTCTCGCGGCATCAGCGGCGGCACGCTTGCCGCTGTGCTGGCCGTGCTTGCCGTGATCGGCGTTTCCGGCGCGATCGCGTTGCGCGACAAGCCGTTCCGTAAACCGCAAGACGTGGCGGTTTCCACGCCGAAGGTTGTCGCGGCCCCCACCACACCCGCGCCGCCTGCCGCACCGGCTCCGGTTGCGGCCGCGACGCCGCAGGCCAGCACCCCGATGAAGAGCGGCGGGCCGCAGATCATCCACGTCCAGACCGAGGAAGGCGACAGTCCGCCGAAAGCGGCGATCGTCATCCGCGATCCGTCGACGCTCGGCCAGAACCTCAAGGTCGCGCATATCCCGGACGGGGCGCTGATCGAGGCCAGCGAGACCGGTCCGCTGCCGATGCGCTCCGCCGATGGCAGGCGGCCCTTCGACGTCTATGCCCGGCCGTGGTCGGGCGCGCGCGGCGCACGGGTGGCGATCGTGATCGGCGGGCTCGCCGTCTCGCAGACCGGCACGCAGGCCGCGATCGCCAAGCTGCCGGCCGAGGTGACGCTGGCCTTTGCGCCGCAAGGCAACAGCATCGGCCGCTGGATGCAGGCGGCCAGGCAGAGCGGGCATGAGATCGTCATGCAGGTGCCGCTCGAGCCGTTCGATTATCCCAACGTCAATCCCGGCCGCAACACGCTGACGGTGTCGGCCAGCGCGGACGAAAACCTGAAGAGCCTGCATTGGGCGCTGTCCAGGACCACGAACTATACCGGGGTCATGAACTATATGGGGGCGCGCTTCTCGGCCGATGCCTCGGCGATGGAGCCTTTCATGGCTGAGCTCGGCAAGCGCGGCCTTGCCTATATCGATGACGGCTCGTCTTCGCGCAGCGTCGCGCCTGACCTGGCGCTGAAGGACGGCATGCCGTTCGTCGCCGGCGACATGGCGATCGACGCCGTGCAGGACCGCGGCGAAATCCTCAAGAAGCTGGACAGCCTCGAAGCCACGGCGCGGGCCAAGGGCAGCGCAGTCGGCATCGGTTCGGCCTTCGACATCACCGTCGACACTGTGACGTCCTGGATCGCTGAGGCGAAGAAGCGCGGCATCGAGATCGTGCCGATCTCGGCTGTGGCCATAGATCCGCAAAAGGGCTAACGCTACCCGCCTCGCTGCATTCAATCCTGGAACGCTGACCCATGGCCAAGACGATCGATCCCGAAACGCTGCCTTACCGTCCCTGCGTCGGGCTGATGATCCTCAACAGAGCCGGCCTGGTCTGGGTCGGACACCGCATCGCCGAGCCGGACAGCGAGTTCGCAGGCACCACGCAGCTCTGGCAGATGCCGCAAGGCGGCATCGACAAGGGCGAGGAGCCGATCGAGGCCGCGGGCCGCGAGCTCTATGAGGAAACCGGCATGCGCAGCGTGTCGCTGCTTGCCGAGGCGCCGCGCTGGATCAATTACGACCTGCCGCCGCATCTGGTCGGCGTCGCCTTCAAGGGCCGCTATCGCGGCCAGACGCAGAAATGGTTCGCCTACCGCTTCGAGGGCGATGAGAGTGAGATCGCGATCAATCCGCCGCCCGGCGGCCACACGGCCGAATTCGACGAATGGGCCTGGCGGCCGATGCGCGAGCTGCCCGAGCTGATCGTGCCGTTCAAGCGCAAGGTTTATGAGCAGGTGGTGGCAGCGTTCCAGCATTTGACTCGCTAGACGTGGCAGGCTTGCTTCCAACTACGTTCGGCAAGCGAAGAGGTTGGCACCGTAGTCGAGATCATGCTTTGTTAATGCGGATGCGCCGCAGGCAAAGAGGCAAACATGAACCACGCGCGGCAAGCGCACTTTAGCGGAGCGTCGGCGCTGCCCCTCATCGCCCTGCCGGGCACTTCTCCCCGTATGGTGACGGGGAGAAGGGGCTGGCCGCAGCCTCGGCGCGCTTCTTGCGACGTTGGTGATTGGCGAAATCGGCGGCGACAGCGCCCCTCTCCCCGTCACTATACGGGGAGAGGATGCCGGCAGGCAGGTGAGGGGCGGCGCCAGCGTCCAAAGTCGTGCGTCGCCGCAACAATTGCAAACCGCCTGCGACGATTGCCTTGATGAGTGATGCCGAAGTGACTTCGCTGCAAACAGTCGCTGCCAATGGTTCGACGGTCAGCGAGGCGGCCGCCGGCGCGATCCTGACGATCGATCTTGGCGCCATCCGGGAAAACTATCGCCGGTTGAAGGCGCGGCTGGGCGGCGTTCGCTGCGCCGGCGTGCTCAAGGCAGACGGCTATGGACTTGGCGCCGCCCAAGTGGCCTCGGCGCTGGCGAAAGAGGGCTGCGACATCTTCTTCGTCGCGCTGCCCGACGAGGGCATCGCGCTGCGCAACGCGATCGGGCCCGGACCTGACATCTTCGTGCTGAACGGACTGCCTCCGGGTTCGGAACCGGAAGCGCAAGCGGCCGGACTTTGCCCGGTCGTCAACAGCGCCGTCCAGCTGAAGGCCTGGCGCCAGGCCGCGCGGAGCGCGGGCCGGAGCCTGCCTGCCGCCATCCAGGTCGATAGCGGCATGGCCCGGCTCGGCATGGCGCCGACGGACGTCGAGGCGGTCGCGGGCGAGGCCGGCGCCTTCGACGGCATCGACATCCGTTTTGTGATGAGCCATCTCGCCCGCGCCGACGAGCCCCAACAGGCGGCCAACGAGAAGCAGCGGCACGAATTCGACCGATTGCGCAAGATGCTGCCCGCGGCGCCCGCCTCCCTGGCCAACTCGTCGGGCATCTTTCTCGGACCTGCCTATCATTACGATCTCGCCCGTCCCGGAGCCGCGCTCTACGGCGTCAACCCGACACCCCACGAAGCCAATCCGATGCTGCCGGTGATAAGGCTGGAAGCCAAGGTGGCGCAAACGCGTGAGATCGGCGCCGGCACAGGCATCGGCTATGGCCACACCCACCAGGCGGACGGGCCGCTCAGGCTGGCGACCATTTCGCTGGGCTATGGCGACGGCTGGCACCGGCGCGCCGCCTCGGCCGCCTGGTTCGAGGGCGTGCGTTTGCCCTTCGTCGGGCGCGTGTCGATGGATTCGATCATCCTCGACATTTCGGCGCTTCCGGCAGGCAGGCTCGGCGAGGGCGACCTCGTCGAGCTCATCGGCCCCTCGCAAAGCGTCGACGACGCGGCCGGCCACGCCGGCACCATCGGCTACGAGATACTGACCAGCCTGGGCACGCGCTTCCACCGCCGCTACGTCGGCGCCTGACCGCGCCCCTTGGCGGGCGCCGCAAAATCCGGCACACAGATGAACGAGCCACAGCGCCTCCGCGTGCACGGCCCTTGAGGGAGATAGAATGAAAGTCATCGTGCTGGGCGGCGGCGTGATCGGGGTCACCACCGCCTACTTCCTCACCGAGGCCGGTCATGAAGTGACCGTCTACGATCGCCAGCCGGGGCCGGCGCTCGAAACCAGCTTCGCCAATGCCGGCGAAGTGTCGCCGGGCTATGCCTCGCCCTGGGCCGGGCCGGGCGTTCCGATCAAAGCCGTCAAATGGCTGTTGACGAAATACGGCCCGCTGGTGGTGCGGCCGGCGTTCGACCCGAATATGTGGACCTGGCTGCTGAAGATGCTGCGCAACTGCACGGCCGAGCGCTATGCGCTCAACAAGTCGCGCATGGTGCCGCTTGCCGAATACAGTCGCGACACGCTGAAGGCACTGCGCGAGGCGACCGGCATCACCTACGACGAACGGGCCAAAGGCACGCTGCAGCTCTTCCGCAAGCAGAAGCAGCTCGACGGCACCGGCGGCGACGTCGAGGTGCTGAAGAAATACGGCGTGCCCTACGAGATCCTCGACCGCGACGGCTGTGTCGCCGCCGAACCGGCGCTCGCCGCCGTGCGCGACAAACTCGTCGGCGGCCTCAGGCTTCCGGGCGACGAGACCGGCGATTGCAAGATGTTCACCGACAAGCTTGCTGAGCTCTGCGTGGCGCGGGGCGTGACCTTCGAATACGGCTCGACCATCCGGAAAGTCGTCAGGAACCGGAACCGCCTCACCAATGTGCTCACCGACAGCGGATGGAAATCCGCCGACGCCTTCGTGATGGCGCTGGGCAGCTATTCGGCGCAATTCATGCGCAAGCTGGGACGACCCATTCCGGTCTATCCGGTCAAGGGCTATTCGATCACCGTGCCGATCACCAATGCCGAGGCCGCGCCGGTGTCGACCGTGATGGACGAGACCTACAAGGTGGCGATCACCCGGCTCGGCGACCGCATCCGCGTCGGCGGTACGGCGGAGATTTCGGGCTATGATCTTCGCCTGCATGAATCGCGCCGCCGCACGCTCGAACACTCGGTCGGCGATCTTTTCCCCGGCGGCGGCGATCTCAAGGCGGCGAGCTTCTGGTGCGGCTTGCGGCCGATGACGCCGGACGGACCGCCCTTGGTCGGACTGAGCGAGGTCGCCAATCTCTATCTCAACACCGGCCACGGCACGCTCGGCTGGACCATGGCCTGCGGCTCGGCCAAGGTGCTGGCCGACATCATGTCCAACCGGGTCCCGGAGATCAACGCGCGCGATCTGAGCCCGGAGCGGTATCTGAAACCTATTTAAGCGCGCTGCTCGGTATGGAATCGAGACGGCGCGCTTCAATCCCTCAGAACGCCTCTCTGACCCAATTGTCGCTGAACAGCAGGCGGTAGGCCCAGCCGATCGTGACATTGGTGGCGACCGGCCGTGAATGCGCAACGTAATCCTGGTAGATCGGCTTCATCCTGGCGTAGAAGGCCGGATCGAGCACGACCATGCCGTTCTCCGAGTCATGGAAGAAGCTGCGGTTGTTGAGGTTGACCGATGAGATGGCGACCAGCCTTTCGTCGATCATCATGATCTTGGAATGCAGCACGACGTCGGGCGCCTTGAACTCGCGGATGTCGATGCGATCGCCATATTTCTCGACGAACAGCTTGTTGAGCGCAGTGAGGAAGCGGCCACCGATATCGCCCTTGAGGTCGATGCGGCCGACGACGTCGATCTTCACGCCCCTGGCCAGCGCCCCGTCGAAGGCGCGGGCGATATCGGGCGTCAGGTTGAGGTAGGGATTGACGATCTCGATGCGATGCTCGGCGGTGTCGATCAGCTCGACGAAATAGGCCTCCAGCGCGTGCCCATCCTCATAGGGCACGGAAATGAAATGCCGCGCCACGCCGCGCGGGGCCGCCCGGGAACGGACCGGAATGGAGAACGGCCGCGACAGGTTGGTGTCGGCGTCGCGCAGCCAGATGGTCGACAGATGCGCGGCCAGCGTCTCGACCGTCGCCGGGTCGGCGATCTCCATATCGAAGTCGCTCCAGTTGGAATAGTAATTCAGCGAGAAGCCGTCGGTCTTGCCGTATTGCTCGAGGTCCGGATAGCGGGTCAGGTCGACCGGCCGATGGAACAGGAAGCCGTCATGGATGTTGCGGCCGCCGATGATGACGCGCGAGCGCCCGGGCTGTTCGGCCAGCGTCGCCAGCATCTTGACGTGATGGGTCTTGTGCAGCTGTGAAATCTGCTCGTCGAACGGCGCGCCGTGATCGGCCTGCCAGCGATATTCCTGCAATTCGACATTGGGAAACTCCGATGCCAGGCGGTGGAGCATGGCGTCGTCCTTCTCCCGCTCGAGCACGTCGGTCACCAGGATGCGCACCTTGGTGCCGAGCGCTGCGTGATGGCGGATCAGCCGCTCCATCACGCGGCCGGAGAAATCCGCCTTGAATTCCAGTGACGACAGATAGATCAGCCTGAGTTTCGGGGCGTGGGAGAAATCGAGCGGCAGCTCTGGGTCGGCTTTGTCGAAGGCGCTGTCCGGCAGCCTCTTGCCGAGCAGGGCCTCGACCTTGGCATTGAAGCCGTCGCGCGACTTGCGCAGCAGGGTCGGCGATCCCAGCGGCAGCGCGCAGGTCTGCGACAGCCAGCGGCTCGCATAAAAGACACGGTCGAGTTCTTCCATCCCCGCCGGATCGGGCACCGGGCAGCGGTCGTAGCGGCTGTCCAGAGCCGTGATCCAGGGATCGGCGGTCTCCTCGCGCAGCAAGGTCAGCGGCGCGCCCGCCGGCGCCAGGGCGGAGCCGACGCGCAGATCGCAGCGGGTCAGTGCCTGGTCCGGAAACAGGCTGACGGAGGTTTCGGCGACCGGGAGGCTCAAATGGAATGGCGCGGCCGCGGCGACGGTCATGGATCGGCCTGGTGCGCGGATCGCGAGCCGGCCGTTGCAGGTGCCGCCGATGTCGACAGGCTGCTGGCCTGCCTGGCGCAGCACGATCTCGACCGAGCGCGCCTGCAGGCCGGAGAAGCTGAAGGTCTTGGGCGCCGAGGGCCGCGCGGCGGCATCGAGATAGAGGGTCTGGCGAGACATGCGCCAGCGCCCCGCGAAATGGGCTTGGCCCGGCTTGCCTGGGGTGGGCGCGAGTTCCGTGTCGTCGAGCGGCCTCGCTAACCCTTGCAGCGCCGGATAGGTCGCATGGAAGCCGCTGTTCTGGACATCGCGCCAGTCGCGGCCGAAGCGGCCAGTGCCGTTGGCGCGGTCGAGCGCATCGAGACGGCTCTGGGCGAGCAGCGCCTGGAACCGTTTCTCGTAGGCGCTGTTGCCGTCGCTGGCGAAATAATGCGCTGTAGCGATCCCGGCGCCGGTGCTGTCCGCCGAGACGGGCAGGCGGTCGCAGGCGTCGTCGCCCGGAAAGAAGGCGCAGGCCGAATGTCCGGGCATGCCGGCGCAGCCGGCCAGCACCGTCAGCGCCAGTCCAAGCAATGCCTTGGCGACGGCAGACCCGAGGCTCATCCGGCTGCTCCGCTCACGGCTTTGAGCTCGGCGGGGTCGCGCGGCGGCAGGAAGCCTTGCGGAAAGATCCGGCAGACGGGAAAGGCGAAGGTGGCGATCAGAAGTTCGGCCTCGTTGCGCATCTTGCGCGGCGCCGTCCTGTCGTCTCGAATTTTCCGCGCTGAAGCGACCAGCTCGCCGTCGCAGTCGCAATGATTGTGTCTTGCAATGTAGCAGGCGTCATGGACCCGGCACGCGGCATCGAGGCGGTCGACGGGCCTTGCCGACAGATCGCCGGTGCGCGTGCCCGGGCCGCAATAATTGCCGATGACGAAAGGCGAGGGCCGCGACATGGCATAGCGGACCGGCTTCGGCAGCTCCGCCTCCGGAACCTTCGCCCAGGGATTGGCGCAGTCCGACAGAAAAAGCAGCGGCAGAATGGCAAGAACGGCTCGCATTTCCCCGCCGGCGTTTCGAAGATTATCCCCAGAGCGTTTCACCGTTTCACCGTTTCACGGAAACGGCGAACCGCTCTATCTTTTTGTTCTGACGCAATTCCTAGAATTGCTTTGGCGCCCGGTCACGGCATGACCAGGCGCGCAGGTGCCACAGTGGCTGAATTTGTGGCGCAGGCAAGGCGGCAACGACCAACTGCCTGTGATAAGATCGGCGGCAGCGAGGGGACTTTGCAATGCGTCTTTTTCCAGTGGCGGCGACCGCATATCTGGCCTGCGCCGCGGCGGCGCTTGCCGCGGACAAGACCTTTCATGATAGGGAACACGGCTTTTCGCTGACCTATCCCGAGGAATGGGCGAGTGAAACCGCCTTTGACAACACCATCCGGCTCAAGCTCAAATCCGGCGAAAAAGGCCTGACCTGCAGGGTTTCGCAAAATGCCTACGATCCGACCGCTCCGGACAATCCGCCTGATGTCAGGGCGTTCATGGAGAAAGACTGGCAGATGAGCAACTGGCAGACCACGGTCGGCGTCGCCTATCAGTCTGCCAGCTTCAGCCAGGACAGGCTGGCGCATTTCGCGGACGGCTATCCGGTGCGGATCGCCGATATGGATTTCCACTATGCCGATGACAATGTCAGCTTCTACGGCCATTCCCGCATCGCGCTGACGTTGCGCAGCTCGCATTACGGCTTCATCGATTGCGGGGTCACCGGCGACAGCGCCGATGAGGCGACGCGCAAATGGGCGCCGCTTGCGGATCAGGCCGACAAGATCGTGAGCTCGTTCGTGCTCGACGCGGATTAGGCGAACAGGCCGCGTTCGCGTTCCACCGCCTTGGTGATGAAGTTGGCGACGAGCTGGACGCGGCGCAGCGGTCGCACCGATTCATGATAGACCAGCCAGTAGGCGCGGCGGATCGGCGCGACGATGTCGACCGGTACCAGCTCCGGCATCGAACGGGCGACGAATGTGTGCAGGATGCCGATGCCGGCGCCGGAGCGCACCGCTTCGGCCTGGCCGAGCGCCGAGGAGATGGCGAAGCTGGTGCGCCATTCGGGGCTGAATTCGGCGGCATAGTCGAGCGAAGGGCTGACGATGAGGTCCGGCACATAGCCGATCAGTGTGTGCCGGGCGAGCTCGGCCGGCGTTTTGGGCAGGCCATTGGCCTCGGCATAGGCGCGGGAGGCGAAGAGGCCGAGCGTGTAATCGACCAGCTTGCCAGCCACCAGCCGGCCTTCTGTCGGCCGCTCGACGGTGATCGCGATATCGGCTTCGCGCCTGGACAGCGAGAAGGAGCGCGGCACCGGCACAAGCTGGATGGTGAGCTCACGGTGCTGCGCGGTCAGTTCGCCCAGCCGCTTTGCCAGGAAGGCGACGCCAAATCCGTCGGGCGCGCCGATGCGCACGGTTCCCGAAACGTCGTCGCCCTCGCCGGCAATGGTCGAGCGCGCGGCGATCATATCTCCTTCCATGCGCTCGGCGATGTCGAGGAAGCGTTCGCCGGCCGGCGTCAGCTCGCTGCCGGTGGTCAGGCGGCGGAAGAGCTTTGTGCGAAGCGCCTCCTCGAGCGCGGCGATGCGGCGCGAGACGGTGGCGTGGTTGAGCTCCAGGCGTTTCGCTGCGCCAAGGATCTGGCCGGCTCGCGCCACGGCGAGGAAAATGCGGACGTCATCCCAGTTCATGGGGGTGGTCCTGGTGATAACAACCAAGGCCGCGTTCTGTCGCGCCCCCCTCTGTCCTGCCGGACATCTCCCCCACGAGGGGGGAGATTGGATGCCGCGCCGGCTTTCGCCAATCACCAGCGTTGCAGGAGATGGTGCCGGCGGCAAAGCTGCTGATCTCCCCCCAAGTGGGGGAGATGTCCGGCAGGACAGAGGGGGGCGCGAAGGAACTCAATCTGTCGTCCTTGCGCGGATATCTTGCGGTGCTGTCATTTGCGACAATTAATGCACACTTCACTGCCGCTGTCTATTTTCCGCACAACGGTTGCGATCTTCCTCGCGTTGCCATCGCCGCCGCAAAGGCAGACAATGGAACCATCACCAAATCCAGGGAGAGAAACATGATCGAATACGGTCATTTCATCGGCGGCAAGCGTGTCGCCGGCACCAGCGGCCGCAAGCAGGATGTGATGCAGCCGATGGACGGCTCCGTGCGCGGCACGGTGGCGCTGGCCTCGCAGGCGGAATTGCGCGCCGCGGTCGAGAACGCCAAGGCGGCGCAGCCGAAGTGGGCAGCCACCAACCCGCAGCGCCGCGTGCGCGTGCTGATGAAATTCCTCGAGCTGGTCGCCCGCGACTATGACGAATTGGCCGACATCCTGGCGCGCGAGCACGGCAAGACCATCGCCGACGCGCGCGGCGACATCCAGCGCGGCCTCGAAGTGGTCGAGGTCTGCATCGGCGCGCCGCACATGATGAAGGGCGAGTACACCGACGGCGCCGGCCCCGGCATCGACGTCTATTCGATGCGCCAGCCGCTCGGCGTCGTCGCCGGCATCACCCCGTTCAACTTCCCGGCCATGATCCCGTTGTGGAAGATCGCGCCGGCCATCGCCTGCGGCAACGCCTTCATCCTGAAGCCGTCCGAGCGCGACCCGGGCGTGCCGCTGCGTATCGCCGAGCTCTTCATCGAGGCCGGCCTGCCCGAGGGCGTCCTCAACGTCGTCAACGGCGACAAGGAAGTGGTCGACGCCATCCTCGACGATCCAGACATCAAGGCCATCGGCTTCGTCGGCTCGACACCGATCGCCCACTACATCTATTCGCGCGGCACCGCATCGGGCAAACGCGTGCAGTGCTTCGGCGGCGCCAAGAACCACATGATCATCATGCCCGACGCCGACATGGACCAGACGGTCGACGCGCTCATCGGCGCCGGCTACGGCTCGGCCGGCGAGCGCTGCATGGCGATCTCGGTGGCGGTCCCGGTTGGCAACGACACCGCCAACCGGCTCATGGAAAAGCTGGTGCCGCGCGTCGAAAGCCTGAAGGTCGGCCCCTCGACGGATTCTTCCGCCGATTTCGGCCCGCTGGTGACGGCCCAGGCGCTGGAGCGCGTGAAGGGTTACGTCGATATCGGCGTCAAGGAAGGCGCCAACCTCGTCGTCGACGGCCGCGGCTTCAAGATGCAGGGCTATGAGAACGGCTACTATATGGGCGGCTGCCTGTTCGACAACGTCACCGCCGACATGCGCATCTACAAGGAAGAAATTTTCGGGCCGGTGCTCTCGGTGGTGCGCGCGCCGCGCTACGAGGATGCCATCAAGCTCGCCAACGACCACGAGATGGGCAACGGCGTTGCCATCTTCACCCGCGATGGCGACGCGGCGCGTGACTTCGCCAGCCGCGTTCAGGTCGGCATGGTCGGCGTCAATGTGCCTATCCCGGTTCCGATCGCCTATTACACGTTCGGCGGCTGGAAGGCGTCTTCCTTCGGCGACCTCAACCAGCACGGCCCGGACGCGTTCCGCTTCTACACCAAGACCAAGACGGTCACCTCGCGCTGGCCGTCCGGCATCAAGGACGGCGCCGAGTTCGTCATCCCGACGATGAACTAGCCGGACGGTTTCCTGCTTGCGCGTCCTCGCCTTCGGCTGCGGGCGCGCTGGCGGGCATCAAGGACGGCGCGGAGTTCGTCATTCCAACGATGAACTGAGCGGACGGTTTCCTGATTGCGCGTCCTCGCCTTCGGCTGCGGCGCGCGGCAGGCATCAAGGACGGCGCGGAGTTCGTCATTCCGACGATGAACTAGCCGAACGGTCTTCTAAGAGACTTCAATGAAGCGCGGCGCCAACCGCGCTTTCTTTTTATGCTGCGTCGACCCTCTCGCTTCTCGGTTCCATGTCCAATCCAGGGCATTATTCCAAGAACGGCACGTCGAGAGCGTATCCGCGCCTTCCAAAATTCCATCGCCGTGTGATGGAACCAACAGACCGGTATCCGCCTTAGGCTGTATTCCTGCCATGCGTGCAGGCAACCGAACAGCGCCGGTGGCAGCCGGGGTTCTCGTCTGGCGCGAGGAGGTGTCAGATGACACGATTTGTTGTGGCGGCAATGTTGGCGACGGCGGCGATCACCCTTGGAGCCGCCCCGGCAAGCGCGGCGGCGCAATGCGCGGCCCGCGCCGACATCATCAAGGCGCTGGGCGACAAGTTCCACGAAACCGAGGCCGGGCGCGGCCTGATCAATCCGAACGTCGTGCTGGAGATCTTCGTTTCCGATCAGGGCAGCTGGACGGTTCTTGCCTCCGACACCAAGGGGCAAAGTTGCGTTCTCTCGGTCGGCGAGGGCTGGGACAGCCCGACGATCAGGGCGGCGATGCCGGGCGCCTGAACGAAGGCTGTGCCGCAGCGAGCCTGGCGGCGGGATGCCGCTCAGACCGTCGGTATCGTACCGCCGTCAATGACATATTCGGCGCCGTGGATCGCCGATGCGCGATCCGAAACCAGGAAGGCGACCAGCTCGGCGATCTCCCGCGGCCATGCCGGCCGGCCGATCGGGATGCCGCCCAGTAATTGCCTGAGACTATGCCCGCTACCCGCCATGCGTTGCCATTGGCCGTCGCGTCGGCGACTTCGACCGTCACCCGGTATTTGCGCGTAGTCCTTTCCATCCAGGCCAGGATAGCGGCCGATCCGCGATGTACCTCGCCTTCGTCCCGGACCGTGGCATCCGTCGAGAACGGGAGCAGCATGCCGTCGATGTCGTGACGGTTCTTGGCGGCTAAATAGATCGTCAGCGGCCTGGGAAGGTCTATGGCCATGGCTTGTCTCCGTGTGTGTTGCCGGCGCCGTTCGAGGCGCGTGGCGCTTGCTCGGCCGTTAAGATGAGGTATGCTGTGGAAATGACAAGAACCGACAAAAAAGTAAGGTACTTACCTGAAAGTGAGCCCGAGCTTCTGACGCCTTCGTCCGGGGCGATCGGCGTCGAGAACGTGCTGCGCATTCTCGAAGGCCGGTGGAAGCTGGTGATCCTGTTTCACCTGTTCGGCGGCAAGGTGCTGCGCTTCTCCGATCTCGAGCGGGCCATTCCCGCGATCTCGCAAAAGATGCTGATCCAGCAACTCAGGCAGATGGAAGCCGACGGCATCGTGCGCCGCATCGTCCATCACCAGGTGCCGCCGAAGGTCGAATACTGTCTGACCGACTGGGGTCAGGCGCTGTGCCCGGCTCTCGATGCCCTGTTGAAGTGGGCGGCTCGGAAGGAGCCTGCCGAAGGCTGATCGATCGCCTCACCGCGACTTGGCCGCGGCGACACGCGCCGCGAAGGGGTTGTCGGCGGCGATGGCCAGCGCTTCATAG
>NZ_RZSB01000379.1:0-5729 GCF_004023285.1 Mesorhizobium sp. M2A.F.Ca.ET.067.02.1.1 | reverse complement strand
ATTCCGGAGCGCTCCTTTCAGTTCCTGAGCGGCCCCTCGGGCGCCGGCAAGACGACGTTGCTGCGCCTTTTGTTCATGTCGCTGAAGCCGACGCGCGGCCTGATCACCATCTTCGGCAAGGACCGGTCGCGCATCTCGCGCAGCGAATTGCCGCTGCTGCGCCGCCGCATTGGCGTGGTGTTCCAGGATTTCCGCCTGCTCGACCATATGACGACCTACGAGAATGTCGCGCTGCCCTTGCGCGTGCGCGGGCGCGAGGAGGCGAGCTACCGCACCGACGTCACCGAGCTACTGAAATGGGTCGGCCTTGGCGACCGCATGCATGTGCTGCCGCCGGTGCTGTCGGGCGGCGAGAAGCAGCGCGCCGCGATCGCGCGCGCGCTGATCGAGCAGCCGGAGATCCTTTTGGCCGACGAGCCCACAGGCAATGTCGATCCGCCGCTGGCGCGCCGGCTGCTGAGACTCTTCATCGAGCTCAACCGGCTGGGCACCGCAGTCGTCATCGCCACCCATGACCTCGGCCTGATGGAGCAGGTCGATGCGCGTCGTATGATTCTGGCCGGTGGAAGGTTGGACGTCTATGACTGACTTTCCGGCCGATCACCTCCAGGATGAAGCCGAGGCGCCGGTGACGGTCCGGCGCGTCCAGCGCAAGACGGCGCCGATCGTGCCGGCGCAGAACATCGCCGGGCGGGCGCTGGTGCTGGTCATCGCCATCATGACCTTCCTGTCCTGTCTCACCTTCGGCGCGGTGACGCTGGTGCGCGACACCGCCTCGGTCTGGGAGAACCAGATCTCGCGCGAGGCGACGATCCAGATCAAGCCGGCCGACGGCCTCGACATGGAGGCGGCGCTTGCGCAGGCCTCGCAGATCGCCAGCGAGTTCCCCGGTGTGAAGGGCACCAAGATCATCGACCGCGACGCGACGGCGCGCCTTTTGGAACCATGGCTGGGCAGCGGCCTCAACATCGACGAGCTGCCGGTGCCGCGCCTCATTATCGTCACCATCGACGAGGCCAGCCCGCCTGACTTTGCCGCCATGCGCGCCGCCATCACGCCCAAGATCCCGACCGCCGCGCTCGACGACCACCGCACCTGGGTGGACCGCCTCGTCGCCATGGCGCACACCACGGTGACGATCGGCATCGCCGTTCTGGCGCTGATGCTCTCGGCGACGGTGCTGACGGTGGTGTTCGCCACGCGCGGCGCCATGGCCGGTAACGGCCATATCATCGAGGTGCTGCATTTCGTCGGCGCCGAGGCGCGTTTCATCGCGCGCGAATTCCGCTGGCATTTCCTGGTCACCGGCATGAAGGGCGCGGCAGCCGGCGGAGCGCTCGCGATCGTCGTCTTCATCGTCTTTTCTTGGTGGTCGTCGCGCAACATGGCGACGCCCGAGGCCGACCAGGCGACCGCCTTATTCGGCAATTTCGCCATTGGCTCCGCCGGCTATTTCGGCGTCGGCCTGATGGTGCTTGTGATCGGCGCGCTGACCGCGGCCACCTCGCACGCGACCGTCGTCGCCTATCTCAGCGACATCGACGTTCGCCAGCCGGACGCGGGCTGATCCATGAGCTCCAGCCGAAAGCCCGTGGAAGGCGTTGCATACAAACAAGGCAACGATCACGGCTTGGGCAGATGCCGTAACGCAAAGTGCGCCGCCTCACCTATCAAAGGCCGCATTTCGGAGTTAACCATTAGAAGCTTTCAGGATTAACCTGGGGATGATGGAAGCGCGGGAGCAGATCGAGACGGCTGGACGGATGCCGGCAGTGCCTGCGCGCGCCGCCGCCCCCGCCGGTCGTCTGCGGCTCGCCCTGCGCGTCTGCGCTTTCGTCGCTCTCGCCGCGCTGGTGCTTTTTGCCGGCGGCTTCGGCTGGTTCGCCGACAAGGTCAGCCATATGACGACCCCGCTCGATCCGGCCAGGGCGGATGCCATAATCGTGCTCACCGGCGGGCAGTCGCGGCTCGACGCCGCCATGGACCTGCTGGCGTCCGGCAAAGGGGAACGGCTGCTGATCAGCGGCGTCCATCCGTCGGCCACCAAACGCCAGTTGCAGGCGGCGATGGGTGGTGACAAGCGGCTCTTCTCTTGCTGTGTCGACATCGACCGTGCCGCGCTCGACACCATCGGCAACGCCGAAGAAAGCGCCAAATGGGTGGAAAACCACGCCTATGGCAGCATCATCATCGTCACCAACAATTACCACATGCCGCGCAGCCTGCTCGAGATGGGCCGGCTGCTGCATGGCGCGCGCCTTGAGCCCTATCCGGTGGTCAACACCAATCTCGGCAATGGCGGCTGGCTGACCAAGCCGGAAGCGCTGCGCGTGCTGCTGACCGAATACAGCAAATATGTGCTCTCGCTGGCGCGCGGCTTCCTGCCGCTTCGCACGACGCCCGAGGGCATGACGCTTGCCCAAGCATCGACCGCGGTGAAGAACTAGACCTTAGCCTCCAAATTATCTCGCAAGCGGGCAATCTCCTGCTCCAGGCCGGCGATGCGCCGATCGCGCTCGGCGAGCGCCGCCGCGACATCCGCCGCCTCGAAACGCTGCGGTATGTGCTGCGGACAATTGGCATCCCACGCCGTGACCGTGAACAGGATCGCCTGCTCCGGCTTTGCCTTGTAGTCCGCCGGCATCAGCTTCGCCGTCAGCTCCGGGTCGTTTTCGACGACCCGCGCCCTGCCCCAGACCTTGATGCGCTGCCTGAGCATATAGTCGATCAGGAACAGGAAGGCCTGGTCGTTGTCCTGCAGGTTGCCCTGGGTGATGAACTGGCGGTTGCCGGAGCAATCCGCGAAGCCGATCGTGTGCTCGTCCAGCACCTTGAGGAAGCCGGCCGGCCCGCCACGATGCTGGATGTAAGGCTGGCCTTCGGCATTGGCCGTCGCAAGGAACACGCTGGACTGCGCTTCGATGAAGGCGGCAAGGTCCGGCGTGATCGTGGCCCGCCAGCCGCCGCGCTGCTCGACGCGCGCATAGGAATCGCGCGATCCCTTGCGCGACTGGATCGCCTTGACGGTCGGTGTGAAGGCGACGTCGCTGGTGAATTCGTTCATGCCGGCGCTCCTCGGACAGGATGGCATGTCATTACCCTCTTCCGAAAATCGGATGTAGAGAGCATATTTGCAATTCACCCTTCCAGATTTCGGAAGAATAATGGATCGCCTCGACGCCATGTCCCTGTTCGTCGCTACGGTGGAGGCAGGCAGCCTTTCCGCCGCTGCCAGGCGTGCCGGCGTGCCGTTGGCGACGGTGAGCCGCAAGCTCTCCGACCTGGAGAAGCATTTGAAGACGCGTCTGCTCAACCGCTCGACGCGGCGCCTGGTGCTGACGGATGCCGGCCAATCCTACCTCGCCGCCTGCCGCCGCATTCTCGATGAGGTGAATGAGGCCGAGCGTACCGCTGCGGGCGAATATTCGAGCCCGACAGGCGAGCTGGTCATCACGGCACCGGTCGTCTTCGGCCGCCTGCATGTGCTGCCCGTGATCACCGACTTTCTCGCCATCTATCCGCAGGTGGACGTCCGCCTGACCTTGTCGGACCGGATCACCCAACTGGTCGAGGAGCATATCGATTTGGCCCTGCGCATCGGCGAGCTGCCGGATTCGGCCATGGTCGCGATCCGCGTCGGCTCGATCCGCCGCATCGTCTGCGCAAGCCCGGCTTACCTTGCCTCGCAGGGCACGCCGGAGAAACCATCTGAGCTTGCGGGTCACAGCTGCGTCACCTTCGAGGGCCTTGCCTCTCCCGCGACATGGAGTTTCGGAGCGGGCAAGACGGAAACCACGATCCCGGTCCGCTCGCGCCTGCAAGTCAACACCGCCGAAGCGGCGATCGATGCCGCCATCGCCGGGCTTGGCCTGACGAAAGTGCTCTCCTACCAGGCGGACGCCGGCGTGCGCGCCGGCACGCTGCGGGTGGTGCTGGAGCCATTCGAGTCGCCGCCCTGGCCGGTAAGCCTCGTCCATGCCGGCCAGGGCCGGCTGCCGGTGAAATTGCGCGCCTTCCTCGATTTTGCAGCGCCGCGCCTCAAGGAGCGGCTGGCGCGGTCATTGTAAGCAATTCCAGGAAAAGTGCATCGCGGTTTTCCGTCCGGAATTGCGGCAAACCAAGAGTGGCCGGCATTTCGACCGTGGCGGCGTTTCCTTTTTGCCGCCGCTTGGTGTAACCAACGCACACTTCCTCACGGGCCCCTTGCATGCTCATCATCCGCTCGCTGGCGTTCAACCTCGTCTTCTATCTCAGCCTGATCGTCCAGATGATCTTCTGGACCCCTTTCTATTTCCTGGCGCCGCGCCACCGTGCCTGGTTCGTGCCGAAATTCTGGTCACGGACCTCAATGTGGCTCTATAACAAGATCGCCGCGACGAAGAGCGAGATCACCGGTGTCGAGAACCTGCCCGAAGGGTCCTTCATCCTGGCGCCGAAGCATCAGTCCTTCTGGGATGCGATCGCCTTCTTCCCCTATCTCGACGACGCGCTCTACATCCTGAAACGCGAGCTGACCTGGATCCCTTTCTTCGGCTGGTACATCATGAAGATGCGCATGATCCCGGTCGACCGCGGCAGCCGTTCGAAAGCGCTGAAAGCGGTCGTCGTCGCGACCAGACAGGAGATGGACCGCAACCCGCGCCAACTGATCATCTATCCCGAAGGCACGCGCCGCGCGCCGGGCGCCGAGCCGTCCTACAAATACGGCATCGTCGAGATCTACACGCAGCTGGGCGTGCCCGTGGTGCCGGTCGCCCATGTCGCCGGCCTCTATTGGCCGCGCCGCAAGTTCCTGCGCTATCCGGGCACCATCAAGGCCCGCTTCCTGCCGCCTATCCCGCCAGGGCTCGGCAAGGAGGAATTCATGCAGCGGCTGATCGGCGAGACGGAAGCCGCCTGCGACCAGATGCTTGTCGAGGCCGCGCAGGCGCCGAACCCGCCGCCCATGCCGCCGACGGCGGTCAAGCGCCTAGCGGAACTCGGCGTAACGGACAGGACCTGATCCGCTACCGCAGCACCGCCAGCAAGGTCGTCAGCACCAGCGTCGCGGCAAACACCAGGTTGATGACCCGCGACGCCAGCGGATGGCGCAGGAACCGTGCGAAGGCCGTTCCTGCGAGCAGCCACACGACGTGGATGGCGACGATCATCGCGGCTAGCACAAGCAGCCTGGTTGAAGCGCCCAGCGCATCGGTTTGCGACCGGGCGCCGGCGAAAACCGCGGCGATCGCCACATAGGCCTTCGGATTGGCGACGGCGAGCGTGAAGCCGCCGAGAAAATCGGGCTTCGTCGCCGTGCTCCCGCGCTCGGCCAATGGCGGCGCGGTCGCTATTTTGAAGGCGAGATAAAGGATGTATGCGGCCGAGAGGATCGCCAGCACCGGCGCCACTCCCGGCACCGAGGTCAGTAGGCCGAGAATCCCGGCCGCCACCGCCAAAAGCACGGCCATCGTGCCGAGCACGACGCCCGCGGTGTAACTCAGGGAAGGACTCAGACCGAAAGCCGCGCCGACGGCGGTGACGCTGATCGTCGCCGGTCCCGGACTGCCCATGACGACCGTCGCGGCCAAGACAAGCGCCAGCACTTGCTGCCAGGATTGTGGATCGCCCAGAACACCACCAGCCATGCCGAACCTCCTCCTGTCGCGATGCGCAGGATTTAGGAGGGACCGTCATGGCCGTCTTGGATGATCGTGCGAGTATCGACTCCGCTAAGGCGTGTTGAGATT
>NZ_RZSB01000378.1:0-5742 GCF_004023285.1 Mesorhizobium sp. M2A.F.Ca.ET.067.02.1.1 | reverse complement strand
ATTGGGAGGGCAACGGTATTCATCTAGAAGCTAGGATGCGCTGCTTTGCCCTGCCCGGCGACTTTTTCAGGCGTCCACAATCATTGCATATATGGGTGCTACGAAGCGTCCGAACTGGGAACAAAACAAATCGGGCGAGGCTTGATCATGACGACCCCCAACCGAGGGAAATCGCCCGCACAGCTTTTCCGGCATCTATCGGCAAAGTGGCCTGCGGCGTTCAATCCGAAAGCGCCCAGGCCGCTTAGGATCGGCATCCATCATGACATTCGCGTGCTGGACGGCGAACTGTCAGATGATGAATTGAGGAGAGCCCTGCGCGCCTATACCAGCATGCCCAGGTACTTGGCGAGACTGAATGCTGGCGCTGTGCGGGTCGATCTTGATGGCGAGCCGGCCGGCGAGGTATCGGATGCGGAGGCGGCGAGCGCCAAAGCTTTGCTTTGCGCCCGCAAGAACAAGGAAGAGACCAAGAAAACGCCGGAGCCAAGGGCGCCTGATGCCCCGCCCCAACCGAAGCCGAAGCAAACGGCCGTGTTCAACGCGAAGAATACGGCTGGAATAGTCGTTGAGACGAAGCGTCGCCGGTCTTTCCGAAAGCCGATGGGCCACAGATCTTCCCAAGACTCATGGGCTTCCGAGTAATAGCCATGATGAAGAGGTCGATGCCCCAGAGGAACATCTCCGAGTCAAACGACGCCTCTTCAACCGGGATTGCCTCGCTATGGTAGTTGTGTCCTGCAGGATGGCGCACGGGGTGCGGCTGCCTACCTGTGGACGATACGCGTGGGAGGGAAAGCTCTTTTCCGGAAGTCGTTTGCCCTCGTCCGCACCAACCAACCCCCTGCGTTGTCTCCAGGCAGACTCCTCCTGCCGCCTGCGCGTCTGCCGCCCAGCGCTGCTTGAAGAGATGCTCTCGACCGGCGTCAAACCACCAGCTTTGTGATCATAGCATCGGGCGCACAGTTCGCCCGGAGCGCGGCAACTTCGAGAGCCGCGAGATCCGCTAAGCCCCACATTTTCTCGCTATTCCGGCGATGCATTCCTCGAGCCGCTCGAGGCGGAATTTCGCAATGCGAAGTTCATTCCCGGCTTCAAAACGTCGATGGCGCCCCTGTGGCGTGGTCGCCATGAGGTTGCGCTCCAGTTCCGCGATGCGCACACGCATCTGCCGCGCCTCATCCTGACGCAAGGCCTTGATCCATCCCCGTCCGCGCATCAGTCTTCCTGCCCGCCCCAAAAGTCAGGCAAACATGCCATCGAGACCCTAATTTGCGGCAAGCTGAAACGCTCGATATTTAACTTCCGCTAACGCGAGGAGACGAAACAGCCCGGCGAGACAGTCAACGAAGCGGACACGACCACCGCCCATTCCTTGTCTGTCGAACCCGAGGTGATGGTGGTCAGCATCAACCTGAACTCGTCAACGTGGGCAGCCATCAACCAGCATCGGCATTTCTGCGTCAACGTGCTTCGAGCCGACCAGATGGCGACCGCCGAGCGGTTCGCCGGACGCGGTGGCCTGAAGGGTTCGGCTTGGTCTGCTCTGGCGACCGGCGCACTGGTACTTCCAGACGCGCTCGCCGCGGTCGATTGCATGGTCGAGGACACGATTGTGCGCCACAGCCACGCGCTCGTAATCGGCAGCGTCCGGCATGTGGTCAGCGGAGTGCTGGGTCCGGCTCTGATCTATCATCATTGGCGCTTACGGATCGTCTTGAGCGAGCGGTACGCCAGTGAGTGGGCCGCAGGCACGCGCCTTTATTCTCCTTCTGGCCCGTTGAACAGTGGACCTACCGCTCAGCCCGGCTCTGGCGCAGCGCCCACGGCAGGCGCCGCTTCCATCGTTCGCCTCGCGGCAGAGGAACATCTTTCGGCCACCGCTTCTTGCGGCGAGTTCGACGGTCTCCAGTGGGTGCCTGAGATGCATCCGGAACCGGCGCTTTCTCGATCTTTGGTGGCTCCGCAGGCACGGTCATCTCCTTGGCCTGGGACACTTCTTCGGAGGTGGTGAACACGGGCTGGGAAAGATTTTCGTCAGGACCAATCGGCGGCCGCGTCGCCTCAGCGACCGCACCTTTCGTGTTTGCTTTCGCGACATCGTTCGTGATGGCGGCCAGGTCGATGCCGGCCCAGATCGACTCTGGCCGCTTTACGAGGCCACGCTTCTGTTTGATCTCGACGACAAAGGGTCGCTGCTGCTTCATAGTGCTCTCGGCGCTTGGGGGATTGCGAAGGTCGTCTAAGCCCATCGCGCGCCGTCGTCCACCCGCCCCCACGCATTTTCCATCAACCCAAGCACACGCATGGTGTCCGCTTCCGGGACGCTGTTAGGAGCCACGTCGTGACCGGATGAAATTGGTCTTTGGCTTCTGTCGCGGACACAGGATATTGCGTACCCACTCGCGCGAGACAGCCTGTTGTACATCTGCGCCGCTGACCATCGAATCCCGGTGGTTGTTCCGCGCTCGCCACCACCATTAGCAGTACCAACGTTAGCAATCGCTGGTGCCTAGACGTGACGGTCAGGCTTCAATGACGTGGAAGTGGGAGGATTGCGCGTTTACGAGGCGGGCTGGTCGGCCGCTCAATCGATAGCGTCATTTGAGGCGCTGCCTCTCCCGCCTGCAACTGGCAGACACGCTCGTCCAATTCCTTGTCTACTTCCGTGAGACGATGGTTGAGGCGAAGGTAGTCCGTCCAGGTCGGCGTGCGGAATGTCTCTGTCCATTGCATGGGCTTCTGCAGGTTGCGCTGAAGCGTCCAGTTCCGAGCACCGATGCGGCTGTGGATATGCCTGCGCTGCCGCATGAGCTCGAGGAAGGCCTCGACATTTTTCTCGGCTATCCGATATTCGACCTTGACCACGATAGGACCGCTTCTCGGCTTCAAATTGAGAGCGACAGCTGGGGCGTCGAATTCCTCCAAAGGATCGGGCTCGGACTCGCGGCGCTCGCGTAAAGGAAACAGAATGCCAGCTGTGGCGACGAGCAGCAGCGCTCCAGCGGAACCCTCCAGCGCCCACGTCAGGGAATGGCTTTGGGAGACCGTGCCCCATACCCAGCTGCCGGCCGCGATGCCGCCATCTATCAATGCATAGTAGATCGAAATCGTGCGCCCCACGACCCAGCGCGGGCTCGCCAGCTGCACGCTCACGCCAACTCCGGACCAGGCGGTGACCCAGCCGGCGCCGCCCAAGGCGAGCGCAAGTGCGGCCACCGGAATCGAAGAGGTCAGTGCAAGGGAGAGGGAGCAGGCCGCGCAGGCGACGCACGCGAGCTTCATCAGACGTTCTTGCGACAAGCTCCGTCTAAATGTGCCGTTGGAGATGCCGGCGAAGACGGCGCCCGTCCCGAAGCCTGCCATGAGCGTGCCATAGGCGAGCGGTCCGCCTCCCAGATGATCGCGGACTACCAGCGGCAGCAGTGCGAGAATGGCGATGCTTGCCAGGCCAAACAGGGTTCCGCGTGCGATCGCCGCCTTGATTTCCGAAGACATCGCCGTGAAGCGCAGCCCGTCATAGATCGCCGTCCTCATCGACTCACGCGGGAGAGGCGAAGAGCGAACCTTCCACTTGCAGCGCCATATCGTGCCCAAAGGAACCAGATAGGTGAGTGTGGTCACGGTAAAAGCTGCCAAAAGCCCAAACGAGGCAACCACGATGCCGCCGAGCGCCGGGCCCACGGTCCGGACCGTGTTGAAGCCGACGGAGAGCAGGGTCACGGCAGCCGGGACATCGCGGCGGTCGACGATATCGCCAACCGAGGCCTGCCAGGCGGGATCGTGAAGAGCACCCCCGCATGCGATCAGGAAGCTGAAGCCGAGGATCATCCACGGACTGACAAAGCCCAGCGCCACAACAGCGGTCAGCATCGCAGATCCTATCACCATCAGGCACCGGCCGGCGAACATGACCCTGCGACGGCTGAAATTGTCGGCGAGAGCTCCCGCGAATACTGACAAGATGAACGCGGGCAGGTTCGATGAAGCCTGCACCAGCGCAACCATCAGATCGGAAGTCGAGATCGTCGCCATCAGCCAGCTGATGGCGACAGTCTGCATCAGCCAGCCGAGGCTCGAGACCTGGGTGGCAAGCCAGATCGCGCGAAAGGTCGGCTGTAGGAGGGGCGCAAACGTCGTCGGCGCAGCCAAATCTTCAACTGATCCAGCCACTCTACTCATTTTTTGCGAGCCTTTGCTTCCGTTATCGGGGGTCTCGCATGTAATCTCGACTGAACCGTGGCGGCTGGCGAAATGAGAGAAAGTCTTTTGCCTCCGACGAATGCGGTGGCAACCGGCAATGCGGTCGCGCCGAACAGCCCACCAAGAATGATTGAGGCGGCGACGAGCGGCACATTCCAGAATCTACGGCCCAAACTTGAATAAAGCGCTTAAGCGGAAAATCCGCTTCGAGCGGGCGCTTGCGGTCGACGATGTCGTCGGCGGAGATCGAGATCCAGCGCGAGGGTTAATCGCTGCGCATATTCTTTGCTTCAAGCGCGGCTGCAACGAAAGCTTTTCGAGCAGCTGGTGGATGGGCCTCACCACGCTATACCCTGCAGACAGACGTCCATCGCTGCCTTTCCGTTTTCTCGGTCTGACGATGAAGATCACGCAGCAGGATAGCGGCTGCAGCACTAACATTGAACACGATGCGCTCTGAGCTATGGCGGCTAACCTGAACAACGACCCGCCTCTCAAATCTGCTTAAGCCGGTCATCTCTGCGCCCCCAAGGCGACTACGCGGCAATAGGCTCAGCTCGTCTTCATCCCGAGCCGAGCGCTTTCCCGCTGCGATCGTGAAATCTCGACGCAATGCCGTCTTCTCGACGTACCCCGCGCCTGGCCACAGCCTCAAACGTCGCCGCGAACAGCCGCTCCTTCTCCTCCCGAAACCAGCGCCGGCGCCGCTCGACCGACGTGATCACCTCGATCTGACGCTTCGTCACAGGGTTACTGCCAATGCTTGCACAAGGATTTGCGGCCTTCAGCCTCCCTGAGCAAGGCGGCCGTACTCGTCGAGATTCGAGACAATCAGACCATCGCGCCAAGGTGCCGGTCTTGCTATTCGATTACCTGCTTCTGACCAAACGGCCCCGCAGCAATGCCAGGAATGTCGTCAATCCGGACAGGTTTCCCGATTAAATAGCCCTGAGCTTCATCACATCCGACGCGGCGCAGATAGTCGAGCTGGTCAGAAGTTTCGACGCCTTCGGCCGTTACCTCAATTCGAAGCTCATGCGCCAACTCAACCAATGATCTCACAATCGCGGCGCAGTCCGCATCGGTGAGCAAATCCTGGACAAAAGATCGGTCGATCTTGAGCCGTGAAAGAGGCAATTTACGAAGATAAGTGAGTGATGAATAACCGGTACCAAAATCGTCAAGAGCAACTGTTACGGATAACGAACTTAATGATCGTAATAACGAAACTGTTTCTTCAAAATTCGAAATCAGAACATTTTCTGTAATCTCGACCTCCAGTCTCCGGGGCTCCAAACCGCCTTCAGCTAAGGTCTCTAAAATTCCATCCAGCAAGGCCTTGTTTTTAAGCTGCACTGCCGACAAGTTGACGGAGACCCGCAAGTCGCGCGGCCAGCGCGCAGCCGCCGAACAAGCCGTTTTGACAGCCCAGTGTCCGATGGAGTGAATCAAACCCGTTTCTTCAGCGATAGGTATGAACTCCGAGGGAGCGATCGCGCCAAGGGTCGGATGTTGCCATCGCCGAAGCGCTTCAAAACC
>NZ_RZSB01000377.1:0-5765 GCF_004023285.1 Mesorhizobium sp. M2A.F.Ca.ET.067.02.1.1 | reverse complement strand
CTTGAAATGATGCCGGGCGCGCAGCAACTCGCCCTTCGAGAAGGAGCGGCCGTCATTGAAGGCTGGGAAGGCGAGCGCCACCAGCGACAGCTGGTCCAGCAGGCCGGTTATCTTGTCGAGCTCGTCGCCGGGCTGCAGCAGCACGCCAAGGCGCTCTTTGGCTGACTTGCGGATTTCTTCATCGAGCCCGAGAAAAGCCTGCAACGGCAGGATGAAGCGGCCATTGCCGGCAAGCGCCTCGGCGCTTTCGGCATGCGTCCACTCGTCCTCGCGAAAACCGTCCGGGGTCCAGAGGCGGGTCCCCGCTGAAGTCGATCCAGTCATCAAAAATCCTAAAGTCCTAACGATTGCAAGGATATGCCGAGATTCAGGTCAGGCCGAGCCGAAAATGGTGGTCTCCGAGAACCGGAGCGGAGCGTACTTGAAGTACGTGAGCACCGGAAGCGCAGGAAGTCGCCATTTGCAGGCCGGCCTCACCTGAATATCGGCGTATCCTAAAGAGAGGCGTCGGTCAGCGATTTCTCCAGGCCCGACAAGTGAATGCCGCACTCGGTCTTGGCGTGGCCTGCCCAGCGGCCGCTGCGCGCGTCCTCGCCGGGCTGCACCGGCTGTGTGCACGGGAAGCAGCCGATCGAGAGATAACCATAGGCGACCAGCGGATTTTCGCGCAACGCGTGCGCGCGCATATAGTCGGCCTGATCCGACGTCGTCCAATGCGCCAGCGGATTGATGCGGATGCGCGAGCCGACCGCCTCGAAGACGGGCAGCGCCGCGCGCGTCGACGCCTGGAAGCGCTTGCGCCCGGTGAACCAGGCCCGAAACGGCTCGACGCCGCGCGCCAGCGGCTCCACCTTGCGCACATTGCAGCAGGCGTCCGTGTCGGTCTCGTTGAGCTGGCCGGTCGGATCGACGCGTTCGAGCGCCGCCTCGTCCGGCTTGATCACCCTTACATCCGTCAGGCCGAAATCGGCGACCAGCGCGTCGCGATAGCCGAGCGTCTCCTCGAAATGCTTGCCGGTGTCGAGGAAGATCACCGGCAGCGTGCGGTCGATCTCCGAGATCATGTGCAGCAGCACCGCCGAATCCGCGCCGAAGGACGAGACCGCCGCGACCTCGCCGCGGAAGGATTCGCGCGCCGCGCGCTCGATGATCTCGATCGGCTTCAGATGGCCGAGCAGCGCGTCGAGCCCCGCCGCTTCGGCGGCGATGCCGGCCTCGACGTCGACAATACGGTCAAGCGGCCTTGGTTTCGCCAGCATAGAGCGCCTCCTTGAACGGCGGGGACCGACTCTGCGGTAGGCGTCGATAAAACGTTCGTCGGGACTGAGCCGAAGGCCGAGATAGGTATCGACGATCTGCTCGATGGCATCGGTGATCTCTTCCGATGAGAAGCCGCGGCCGATGATCTCGCCCACGGAGGTGTTCTCGTCGGCCGAGCCGCCGAGCGTCACCTGGTAGAGCTCGGAGCCCTTCTTCTCGACGCCGAGAATGCCGATATGGCCGACATGGTGGTGGCCGCAGGCATTGATGCAGCCGGAGATCTTCAGCTTCAATTCGCCGATCTCGCGCTGCCGCTCCAGCGAGGCGAAGCGCTGCGAGATTTCCTGCGCGATCGGTATCGAGCGCGCCGTGGCCAGCGCGCAATAGTCGAGGCCGGGGCAGGAGATGATGTCGCTGATCAAGTTGGAATTGGCGGTCGCGAGGCCGATCTCGACCAGTGCGTCATAGACCGCCTTGAGATCGGCGCGCGCCACATGCGGCAGGATGAGGTTCTGCTCATGGCTGACGCGCAGCTCGTCGAAGGCGTATCTCTCGGCGATGTCGGCCACCGCTTCCATCTGGCTGTCGCTGGCGTCGCCGGGCACCTCGCCGATGCCCTTGAGCGAGATCGTCACCGCCGCGTAGTCGGGATGGCGATGCGTCACGACATTCTGGTCGAGCCATTCCGAGAAGCTCTTGGAGTCGAGCCGCGCCTGTTTCACCGCATCGTCGCCCTCGGGCCGGGCGGTCAGCGCCGGCGGCGCGAAATAGGCGTTGATGGCCTGGATGTCGGCCTCCGGCAGCTTCAGCTCGGCGTCCTTGAGCTCCTGCCATTCCGCCTCGATCTGGCGGGTGATCTCCTCGACACCGGTCTCGTGCACCAGGATCTTGATGCGCGCCTTGTACTTGTTGTCGCGGCGGCCGTAGAGATTGTAAACGCGCAGGATCGCCGTGCAGTAGGACAGAAGATCGGCTTCCGGCAGGAAGTCGCGGATCTTCTTTGCCACCATCGGCGTGCGGCCCTGGCCGCCGCCGACATAGACGGCGAAGCCAAGCTCGCCGACCGCGTTCTTCTTCAGGTGCAGGCCGATGTCATGGGTCTGGATGGCGGCGCGATCGCGCTCGGCACCCGTCACCGCGATCTTGAACTTGCGCGGCAGGAACGAAAACTCAGGATGCACCGAAGACCATTGGCGCAGGATTTCCGCATAGGGGCGCGGATCGGCGACCTCGTCGGCGGCGGCGCCCGCGAAATGATCGGCGGTGACGTTGCGGATGCAGTTGCCGCTGGTCTGGATGGCATGCATCTCGACGCTGGCGAGATCAGCCAGGATCGCCGGAATGTCCGACAGCGCCGGCCAGTTGAACTGGATGTTCTGGCGCGTGGTGAAATGGCCGTAGCCCTTGTCGTATTTGCGCGCGATGTGGCCGAGCATGCGCAACTGCCTGCTGTTCAGCGTGCCATACGGCACGGCGATGCGCAGCATATAGGCGTGCAGTTGCAGATAGACGCCGTTCATCAGCCTGAGCGGCCGGAACTGGTCTTCGGTGATCTCGCCGGCAAGCCGGCGCTGCACCTGGTCGCTGAACTCGGCGACGCGGGCGTGAACAAAATCCTGATCGAACTCGTCGTAACGGTACATGCTTTGTCTTTCCGGGCGCGTCCGCCCGCTGCTTTCTAAAACTCTACGCCCCGATGGCTTCCGGGGCGGCCTGCTTGCCGAGATCGGTGCGGATGGTCGGGCCAGCGGCGCGGATCTTTTCGCGCAGCCGCACCGGCTCGGCCAAACCGTCGACCACTTCGACGTCGATCAGGTTGACGTCGACCACCTCATTGTTGGCGTAGGCTGCGGCGCCGATCGCTTCCAGCCGGTCCTCCGCCGCCTTGTCATGCGCGATATCGGCATGACCGACCGTCTCCGCCCAGCCGCCATCGGCGTACCAGACGGCGATGCCGTCGGAGAGCCTGTTCGCGGTCAGAACCTTCATGATTGAACTCCTTCGGCGACGGCTGAAGCCGCGCCCTCACGCTTATGTGCCGCGAGCGGCTCCGATCGTTCGAAATTGGCGCCAGCGACCGCATCGCCGATGATCGTCATGACCGGACCGGTGAGGTCGGCGCGCTCTTCCAGCGACGGCAGGTCGGCGAGTGTGCCGTGGAAACGGCGCCGGCTGCCGAGACTGGCATTCTCGACCACCGCGACGGCCGTGTCCGACGACAACCCCGCTTCGATCAGCCGGCCAGCGACTTCCGCCGCGACCGAGCGACCCATATAGACGGCGACCGTCGCGCCCGAGATGGCGAGCTTGGCCCAGTCGGGCAGCGAGTTGCCCTTGAGGTCGTGGCCGGTGGTGAACACCATCGAGGACGAGACACCGCGCAACGTCAGCGGCAACTCGAAATCGGCAGCGGCGGCGAAGGCGGCGGTGACGCCCGGAACCACCTCATAGGCGATGCCGGCCTCGCGCAGCGCCGCCATCTCCTCGCCGGCCCGGCCGAACACCAGCGGATCGCCTGACTTCAGCCGCACCACGCGCTTGCCGGCTTGGCCGAGTTCGATCAGCAGCGCGTTGATTTCTTCCTGGCTCTTGGAATGGCAGCCCTTGCGCTTGCCGACCGGTAGGCGCTCCGCATCGCGGCGGCCCATGGCGACGATCGCCTCCGGCACCAGCGCATCATAGACGATGGCATCGGCTTCCATCAGCAGGCGGTGCGCGCGCAGCGTCAACAGGTCCTCCGCGCCCGGACCGGCGCCGACCAGCGCGATATGGCCCCCGGCCGGCGCATCCGCGCTCAGGAGTTCGAGCGCCGCGCCATGCGCCTGGGCGTGGTCACCGGTTTCGATGGCCTTGGCCGGCGCGCCGGCGAAGAAATCGCTCCAGAAGCGGCGACGGCGGTTGCCCTTCGGCAGTTTCTCCGCGGCGGCGCGGAACGACGCGGCAAGCGCCGCCAGCCGGCCGAGCGAAGGCGACAACATGCGGTCGATGCGGACGCGCAGCATCTGCGCCAGAACCGGTCCGGCGCCCTCGGTGCCGATGGCGATCGCAACCGGCGCGCGGTTGACCAACGCCGGAGTGAAGAAATCGCACACGTCCGGCTGGTCTACCGCATTGACCGGAATGCCCAATCGGCGCGCGTCCTCGGCGACGCGGCGGTCGAGCGCCTTGTCGCCACTGGCTGCGAACACCAGGGCGACATCCTGGAGATGCGCCGCCTCATAGGCGGCATCGACGTGAACGGCACCGGACACGGCGACGAAGGCGAGCAGGTCGGGATCGGCGTCGTCGGCAATGATGCGCAGCGCCGCGCTCGACTGGGCGAGCAGCCGGGCCTTGGCAAGCGCCTCTTCGCGATTGCCGACGATGGCCACGGCTTCGCCGTCGATCCGCATGAAGACCGGGAAGGCATTGAGCTTGGCGTTGGCTGGCGACATGGCGACGAGCAATAGTGAAACAGTTTGGCAGTTTTACGCGGACTGGCCAAAAACCAGAAGGCAATCACTCGCGCGTCGCCGAACGGCAGGCAATCGCTTTTTCGCAGCCGCGAAGAGCAAGAGAAAAAAATTCTACTTTGAGAATGAGAGAGCCGGAACGGCGTGAGAAACCACCTTGATCTACCGCCGTTTTTAGCACCGGCTCTGGAATGCGGCAAAACAGTTTTTTCTAAATTCTACTAACTTGGTAGATTAAAGCCGACCTTGTCGCTCGACGACCAGTCTCGTCAGGCGGGAGCAGATGAGAGCGCCACCGGCAGCTCGGAACAATCCTGCTGCGCGGCTCGTTTGGCTAGCAATCCGTTCTGTCGATCCTGGGCTCGACCGGTCGGCAACCCGCAAGCAAAGGAGGAACACCATGAACATCAAGCTGAAGCACGGATTGTGGGTCGTCGTGGCCGATGGTGAAAAGGCGCTTTTCCTGCGCAACCAGGGCGACAACAAGTTCCCGAACCTGGAGGTGGTGCACGAGATGGAGCAGGAGAACCCCGCGACGCGCGAGCAAGGCACGGACAAACCGGGCCGCCAGAGCAACGAAGGCCCCCGCAGCGCCGTCGAGGAAACCGATTGGCACCGTCTCGGCAAGGAACGTTTCGCTGTCGAGATCGCCGACCGGCTTTACAAGCTCGCGCATCGCGGCGCATTCGACGCGGTCGTGCTGGTCGCGCCGCCGCAGGTGCTTGGCGAGATGCGCCAGAAACTGCACAAGGAAGTGAGCGAGAAGGTGCAGGCCGAAATTCCCAAGACGCTCACCAACCACACGATTCCCGATATCGAGACCCTCTTGCAAGCGGCATAAGCGGCCGAGGCAAAGCAGCTTCGGGACCAAATGCGTTCCGCGACCGTCTCTTTGTCGGCGCGTCGCCGATTTTCCGGTTTGCACCCTGTTTCTAGGTCGATTTCTGCGCGGCGGCGGTTGCATGATCGCCGCTCCGTCCACCATATTGCCGAAGGCGACGGCCTCGGCGGGCGCCCATCCGAAATCGTGAATTTTCGAAAGGCGCGCAAAAA
>NZ_RZSB01000376.1:0-5773 GCF_004023285.1 Mesorhizobium sp. M2A.F.Ca.ET.067.02.1.1 | reverse complement strand
CGATGCACCCAGCCGACCAGTTCGAGGCGTTCCGGGAGCTTCACGAGCGCGGCTTGGGTGCCGAGGAAATCGCCGCCCGCTTCGGCATTACCGCGCACGTCGTGCGACAGCGCCTGCGGCTCGGCGCGGTCAGCCCCAAGTTGATGCAGGTCTACCGCGACGGCGACTTGACCCTCGACCAGCTGATGGCCTTCGCGATCACCGACGATCACGTCCGGCAGGAGCAGGTTTTCGAAAACCTCACCTATAATCGCGAGCCCTACATCATCCGCCGCGCACTGACGCGGACGCATGTTGCGGCTACCGATCGCCGCGCCATCTTCATCGGCGCGGAAGCCTACATGGAAGCGGGCGGCGCCATCCTGCGCGATCTGTTCACCGAGGATCGCGGCGGTTTCTACGAGGATGCCGCGCTGCTCGACCGCATGGTGATCGAGAAGCTGCAGGGCATCGGCGAAACCATCAGGCAGGCGGAAGGCTGGAAATGGGCGGACGTCCATATCGACTTTCCGCACGCAAACGGCTTGCGCCGCACCTATCCGCAACCGGTGGATTTGTCGGAGGAAGACAAAGCCGCCTATGCGACGACATCCGATGAATTCAACCGGCTCACGGAGGAATGGAACAGCGCCGAGGAACTGCCCGAAGAAGTCGATCAGCGTTTCGGCGAGCTTGAAGCCGAGATCGAGCGCATCGACGCTCTGCGTCGCGCCTACGATCCCGATATTGTCTCTCGCGGCGGTGTGTTTGTCGTGCTTTCCCATGACGGAACGGCGCGCATCGAACGCGGTTTCATCCGCGCCGAGGACGAACGACCCGAAACCGGAGCGGAAACGCAGCTGGAGAGCGACGGCTATGCCGTCAACGATGATGGCGAGATCATCGAGACCGGCATCGGATCGGACACGGATAGTGGACGAGACGAGGATGCGGAGGATGAAGGCAAGCCGCTATCGGACCTTCTGATCCGCGACTTGACCGCTCACCGGACGCTTGGGCTTCGGCTAGCGCTTGGCGAGCAGCCGGACATCGCCCTTATCGCGGTCACACATGCGCTTGCCGCGCAAACCTTCTACCAGGGCGCAGAAGCTCACTGCCTCGAAATCGGCCCAACCAGCGTCTATCTCGCCGGTCACGCCGACGGCATCGAGGACACGGCGGCGGGCAAGGCACTGGCGGATCGACATGCGGAGTGGGCTGCGGACATGCCCCGCGATGTGGGTGACCTATGGGGTTTCATTGCCTCGCTCGACCATGCAAGCGTCATGGCGCTGTTTGCCCATTGTGCCTCCCTAACAGTCAATGCAGTGAAGCAGCCTTGGGAGCGCAAGCCTGGCGCCCACCAGACCGCCGACAGGCTGGCAACGGCGGTCAACCTCGACATGACGGCGCATTGGAGACCGACCGTGCGCACCTACCTCGGGCGCGTCACCAAGGCGCAAATCCTTGATGCCGTGCGTGAAGGTGCCAGCGAAGACGCTGTCGAGAGGCTGTCGGCCTTGAAGAAGCAGCCGATGGCGGAAGCCGCCGAGCAGCTTCTTGCCGGAAAGGGATGGCTTCCAGCCATCATGCGGACCCAAGAACCGGCAGTGTTCGGTAAACTGCAGGAAGAGGCGGAAGGTGGAGATGACAAATCGGCGGACGTTGCCGAACTGGCCCCGGAAGCCAATGAGCCGGATGCGGCGAATGCTACGCTGAGCGACGGTGCGCCCTCGGTTCCAGAGGGGGAGCAATTCAACGTCGCTGCCGAGTAAGCCGCAAAGGCCGGAACCGCGATGCGGTTCCGGCCAGCTTTTTAGTCGCCCCCGTGAATTTTGCGGCCGCGCCATTGGCGCGGCCGTGACCTCGATAGCGGAACATTTGGAACCGCAGTCAGTGAGAGGCTATCGACAACACTTCGAGGCAGCAGCCTGGGCGACCATCGTCCCGCATTGCAGCCCCTTGCTGCCAGTCGAGGACGCATCGTTCTTCACACGGACGGTCAGCCGTTTACAGCGTCCTTGAGAGCCTTTGCCGGCTGGAAGATGACCTTCTTCGAAGCTGCTATCTTGATCGTGGCGCCAGTCGATGGGTTGCGCCCTTCACGCGCCGGTTTATTCTGCACCTTGAACTTGCCGAAGCCGTTGAGGCTGATTTCCTCTCCCTTGGCAGCGGCCTCCGCGATTCCCTTCAGCACATCCTCAACGACGGTCTTCGCCTGGGTTTTCGACAGGCCATGCGCGTCAGCAAGGCGTTCGGCGATATCGATCGTGTTTACAGCCATCGTTTCCATCCTTTTTTTGCATCGGTTCGACGGCTGACCTTATGCCACAGGCGATTCCGGGCTGTCATCGCCCCTGGAAGCGGAATCCGTTGCAAAACAAGGCTCGAGGAGGCATTTCCACCGGCAACCAACGAAGCAAGCTGCTCTTCTCCTTGGCATCAACCCTGGACGCCGGGGGCGGCGAACCTTCCAGTGCTGCCACACCCGCGCCTGCGCGGCCACGAGTAACCGGATTGCTTGGCGACGCGACCGAGGATCCCGTGTGATCCGGTCGTCCCAGTTCGTTTCGACTATTGCCCATTAGCAGAGCGGAGACCGGGAAGTCGTCGGTTGCCTTGACAGCTTGGCAGCGTTGGCCACTGCGCGTGCAATGTCATCCTAACCCCATCGGAGTGCGACACCTATTCGGGGCAAAGGGCACGAGCTTGGCCATCTCATCGATATCCTTCGCCGGCGGCGGCCGAAATCGTGATTGAAATGCGGGCTCACCGTCCTGATGCTACGGAGAAGCACTCACGGTGCAAAAGGCAGATGACCAATCATTCGCCACCATAGCGGTTCCGACTGGCTGTTCGGCCACGCCCACCGCGCCCTCGAATGGATCTGGTCTGACCGAAGACCGTCTTCGCTTCGCTCAGCCTCGATCGTCTTCCCGCAACGGCTGCGCTGCGTTTTCTTCCCCTGGCCGAACCACCCCACCACGCAGGCGTGGCGGGGACCCCGGTTTACGCGGCCATTCCTCGCGGTCCAAGAAAGCCTCGCGCCGCCGTCTTCCACTTCGTTTCAGTCCCTCCGGGATGCAGACCGATCGTCTCCGGTCTCACGACCACCATCGAGGTCGCGATGGGCGCGGCCCGAGAAAAACAGAAGGAACCACCACAATGGCTACGATCGGCGCTTTCTCCCGCACCGCGAACGGCTTCTCCGGCTCGGTCAAGACCCTCAACCTCAACGTCAAGACGGTGACGTTCTCGCCGGCCGAGGGCGACAATGAAAAGGGTCCCGACTTCCGCATCTTCGCCGGCGCCACCGAGTTCGGGGCGGCATGGAAGAAGACCTCGCGCGAGGGACGCGACTACCACTCCGTCAAGCTCGATGATCCCAGCTTCCCCGCTCCGATCTATGCGAGCCTGGTCGAGACCGAAACCGAGGGCGAGTTCTCGCTCATCTGGTCCCGCCGAGCCGCCGAGTGATCAGGCCTAACACGAAGCCCCGCCTAAGGCGGGGCTTCGCCATGTTCATGTTCGCCGCCCCCTGGCACTTCTGTCAGGCGCAGCAGGACTATGCTCTGGTGGTCGGTTTGCGCGCTTTCTTCACCGGCGACGACTTGACGGCTGTAGCGGTTGTCGCCGCCGCTGCCGCGCGAGCAGCCCGCTTTGGCTTTGCCGCCGCGGGTGCAGGCGTTTCTGCCTTGCGTCCAAGTCCAGATGCCTTCGCCAGGGCCGAACGGGTGGCCGCGTAGCTCGGCGCCACCATCGGATAGTCAGCGGGCAAGTTCCATTTGTGCCGGTATTCGTCGGGGCTGAGATTGTAGTGCGTTGCGAGATGGCGCTTCAGAGATTTGAACTTCTTTCCATCTTCCAGGCAGATGATGAAGTCCGGCGTCACCGACTTTCTGATCGAGACCGCCGGTTCCTGCTTGACCGCAGGTTCCGTCGCGGGCGTGCCGATCCCTTGCAGAGCTGCATGGATATCGCCGATCAGCTTCGGCAAATCGCCGACCGGCACTGGATTGTTCGACACATAGGCGGCGACAATGTCAGCCGCTATCGAAACGGTATCCAGTTGGCCGTTTTGTTCGGGAGAAATGGTCATAGAGTTTTCCTTTGTCTTATCGGACACATCAAAATCGTGAGATTTACCCATTCCGCCAATCAGGCAAATAGTCCGTTTCCTTTCTACAATCCACATCTCCAGCCAATATTATAACGGTAAGCTCCGCTTTCATCGTTCTGATCGGCTGCGGATACCTTGCCGATCCGTTGGGAAGCGAGGAACTTCCCCTCGCTTCCCCGCCATTGCCGCCCGTGCAGAGCAGAGCCGCCGCCTCGCAAAGCGGCCGACCACGTAATTGTCGCGATCAATTTCGATCCGCTCCGCTCGAGCGTGCAGCTCGGCTCCGCGCGCCGGCATTGGCCCCCATCACTCCCGCGCGCTCACGCGCCCCCGGAAGGCATGCCGCAGGACATGCCTTCGGCATCAACGGCAAAAGGAGTGATCGCAATGAACATGACCACCATCATCAACGGCGAGAGCAACAGCCAGCAGGGAGCGGTTACCAGCGGCTTCCGCGTTGACATCTCGCGCGGCGAGCGGATCGGGCGGGTTTCCTCGGAATGGTTTTCGCGTCCCGATGACGAACGCTATCTGAGCCTCACCGAACTTTATGACGCCGTGAAGCAGCGAGCAGACTGCGCTACTGCCCGAACCGTCGAAAGCCGCGCCGTGCGGGTGGAAGCCACTCGCGAAAATGCAGAGCGGCTTTCGCTGATCGTGCCGGGACAGGAACAGCCAATCGCGCCCACCCATTGGAGCTTTGGTCAGCTTTGCAGCCTTGTCGGCGCACCGGCCACCTACATGCGCCAGCTTCCTGCGCCGCTGGCGGGCATCAATTTGCAGCACGGGCTTTTGAGTCATCGCGCAGAGTTGATGAAAACCCTTGAGACAGAAGACGGACGCCTCGAGCTCCGCGCCGTCACCGGTCCGGACTATGGCCGCATCTGGGATCACGAGCTTGTCGCCGCTGTGATGAAGATCGCGGGTAACGGCACCGGTGACACCATGTGGAAGGTGCCTGGCGTTCTGGATTGGGCGACCATGACACACAATCCATTCGTTGATGTCTCCAAGGACACCACAACGCTCTACGCCAGCGACCGCGACGTGTTCCTGTTTCTGGTGGACGACACGCATCCGATCGAAGCCGGACGGCTCCCGAATGGCGAACCGGATTTGTATTTTCGCGGCTTCTATTGCTGGAATTCGGAGGTTGGTTCGAAGACACTGGGCATTGCAAGTTTCTATCTCCGCGCCGTCTGCATGAACCGCGATCTGTGGGGCGTGGAAGGCTTTGAAGAAATCAGCATCCGGCATTCCAAGTTTGCGGCACTTCGTTTTGCTCATGAGGCAGCGCCGGCCTTGACGAACTTTGCAAATTCAAGCCCCGCACCGTTCATCGCCGGCATCAAGGCCGCGCGCGAGAAGATCGTCGCCCGTAGCGACGAAGACCGGGAAAGTTTCCTGCGCAAGCGCGGTTTCTCCAAGGCCGAGACAGGCAAGATCATCGAAAAGGTTTTGCTGGAAGAGGGTCGCCCGCCGGAAAGCATCTTTGATTTCGTGCAGGGCATGACCGCACATGCCCGCACAAAGGCGCATCAGGATAGCCGGCTTGAACTCGAAGGCAGGGCGAAAGCGTTGCTCGAAAAGGCCGCGTGATAGTCACGACACCGCGCGGCCGGACATCCGGCCGCGTGACTTATCGTGGAAACCTTTGATCGATCGGTGGAACAC
>NZ_RZSB01000375.1:0-5777 GCF_004023285.1 Mesorhizobium sp. M2A.F.Ca.ET.067.02.1.1 | reverse complement strand
GTGCTGGTTTGGTAAATGAAAGTATAAATTTGAATAAAATTTGACAAAAAATGGAATAGCGTGATTCGCCGAAACTTACCCACCTTCCTTTCCGATAATTTGAGACAAGATTGGTAGTGTCCACAGTCAAAGGTGGGCGTTATGAAAATACAAAAAGCAGCCCCGGGAATGACGGGGATCAAGGTACTCTTGCTGGCTGCCGGCCTTGCCGGCTTCGCAAATCCATCATCCGCCAGCGCGAATTCGAGCCCGGAACCGGCCCTGCAGAAGGTGGTTGCGCCGGCGAGCCTCGGTGGCGTTTCGCTGGCCCGGCCGCAGCCCTGGCAGCCAGCTGTCGCATACCGCACCGCGGACATTTCGACTGGCTACGCGCCGGCGGCCGAGGTTGAAGCGCTTTCCGCCGCCAAGGCCGAACCCGGCATAGACCCGATCCATACCGCCGCGATCATCCCCGGTGTCTTCGGCTCCGTCGCCTTGTCGATGCGCAACTTCCCGGTAGCGGCGCGCTGGGCTCCGGTCTACAAGGCCATCGTCGACTGCACGGCGGGCAGCCCTTGCGACCATGAGAGTCCGGCTTTCTCCGAGATCATCGACATTGCCGCCGGCAAGGGCTTTCGCGACAAGCTGTCCTTCGTCAACTCAAGCATCAACCGCCTGATCGCGTATCGCAAGGACAGCGCCGTCTACGGCAAGCTCGACTATTGGGCAAAGCCTTCGGAAATCCTCGAGCATCGCGCAGGCGATTGCGAGGACTTCGCCATACTCAAGATGGCGGCGCTGCTCAGGGCCGGCATTCCGGCGCAGAGCATGTCGCTGGTGGTGCTCCAGGATCGCCGCCGCAAGTTCTTCCATGCCGTGCTGTCGGTCAGCACGGGAAGCGGCGCCTTCATCCTCGACAGCCTGGGCAATGCGGTCCTGCGCGACAGCGACCTGCCCGACTATGTTCCGCTCTATTCCTTCAGCACCGATCGCGCCTGGATCCACGGATCGAAGTCCGGCGCGCAGATCGCCGACATCGCCGGCGGCTTCGCGACGGTGGCGCCCGGCGAAGGATCGCCGGAATCGTCATTGGCTTCGGATATGAGGCAATAGACTGGGGCGGGTCGCCTTTTCGCGACACGCAGAAGCACAGGAAATCGCTGCGCGTTCTTCCTGAGGTACGCTACCCGTTGAAGACAAAGGCCATCAGAAGTTCCGGCTCGGCGACAGGCGCGCGCACGGCGCTGAGCTGGCCACGATAGCGCCGCTCGCCGGCGCCGATGACGAAGCCGCTGGTGACCGGCGTTTCGCCATTGGCGTCGAGCCTGGCGAAGATATCGGTGACGTTGAGATCGAGCGCCAGCTTCAAATCCTGCCGCCCATCCTCTCCGGGCGCGCTCGGCAACTGTCGCCTGACCAGTTGCTGGAACGGCGTGTTGAAGGCCAGGATCTTCTTCGACGACGACAGCGCGAAAGCCGGTGATGGGCAGGCGACCAGGATCGCGTTGATCGTGCGGATCGAGGCGAGCTTGCGCAATTTCATGCTTTCCTCGGCAAGACCGCGCATGCAGGCGACCCGGATCGCCGAGGTGAGGTTGCCCTCGGGATGATGCTCGGCGATCTCCTCGACCAGCATACCGATCGTGCATTTGCGGCTTTCCGCCATGTGCTTCAGCGACACCCAGAAGGCGCGCTCCAGCCGGATGCCGCGACGTACGCCGCCGCGCGCCACGACGCGGAATTCCGGGCCGAAATCCTCGGCCGCGAGCGCCGGCAGCAGCCGTTCGCGCGGAGTGTCCGGGCGCATTGCGCTATCGTTCACTCATCGCCTCCTGACGCGCCTTGTTGATCGGCTTCAAGAGATAGTTGAGGATCGTCTTGCGTCCGGTCTTGATGTCGACCGAGCAGATCATGCCGGGGATGATCGAATAGGTCTTGCCGTTCCTCGTCAGCGTCGACTTCTCGGTGGCGACGCGCACCTGATAATAGGGCTCGCCGGTCTTCTGGTCGACGAGACTGTCGGCGGTGATGTTGGAGACCTTGCCCTCGATGCCGCCGAAGATCGAGAAATCATAGGCCGTGACCTTGATCAGCGCCTCCTGGTTCGGCTGGATGAAGGCAACGTCGCGCGGCGAAACCCGAGCCTCGACCAGCAGCGTCTCGGATGTCGGCACGATGCCGGCCACGACCGCGCCCGGCTGCACGAAGGCGCCGAGCGTGTTGACGTCGAGCGTGTTGACGATGCCGTCGACCGGCGAGCGTATATCGGTGCGCGCGACCTTGTCGGTGGCGCCGCGGATGGTTTCGTCGACGACGGAAAGGTCGGCAAGCGCCTGCGTCAGGTCGCTCAGCGCCTCTTGCTGCAATTGCAGGCCGAGCTCGTTCACCTGAAGCTGCGCTTCGGTGATTGCCGCCTGGGTCTTCTTGATGGTCTCTCCGGCGAGTGCCAGCTGTCCGTGCAGGTCGGTCTGCTCGCGCTCGACGCGGATCTGCTCGGTCCTGGCCATCAGGCCCTTCTTGACCATGGGTTCCACCAGCGCCGCTTCCTGGTCGGTCACGGCCAGGCTCTTGGCCAGGCGGTCTGAATTGGCGGTGGCCTCGTCCAGCTCCTTCTCGCGCTGGTCGAGGCGCGATTTGAGAACCGACAACTTGACCTCGAAATTGTCGCGGCGCGCGACGAGCAGCTTTTGCTCGTTGTCGCAAATTTCCGGCGCAACCGTCTGGATTTCCGTGGGGCAGGGGAAGGCCCCTTCGACATTGCCGCTCTGCTCGAACTGCAGCCGCGCGATGCGTGCCTGCAGCGCTCGCGCCTTGGCCTTCTCCTCGCCCAGGCTCGACGTGTTGCCCGAATTGTCGAGACGGATGATGAGGTCGTTCTTCTTGACGGTCTGGCCGATCTGGACGGCGATCTCCTGCACGACGCCGGGTTCGCTGGCTTGGATGACCTGCGTCTTCGAGGCGGGTATCACCTTGCCTTCGCCGCGCGCGATCTCGTCCACCTCGGCAAATGATGCCCAGCCCGTGAAGCACACGAACAGGGCGCCGACGATGTAGACGGACGCGGAGGCGAAAAGAGGTGGCCGGTCTTCCCTTGCAAGCATGTCTGCGTTCCGGTCAGGCACTGCCTTTCTGCAGCGCCTGGATGACTTGTTCCTTTGGCCCGTCGGCGACGACGCGGCCTTGCTCGATGACGATGAGGCGGTCGGCAAGCTCCAGCATGCTGTAGCGATGGGTCGATACGATCAGCGTCGTGTTGCGGTCGAACGCCACCTTGAGCTGCTTGATCAACTGCCGTTCCGAGGCGAGGTCCATCGAACCCGACGGCTCGTCGAGGAAGACGATCGTCGGCTTCGTCAAAAGCAGCCGGGCGATTGCCACCGACTGTCTTTGCCCGCCCGAGAGATTGGTGCCGCGCTCGCCGACATTCATGTCGTAGCCGCGCGGGTGCCGCGAGACGAAGTCGTCGACGCCCGCGGCCTTCGCCGCGTCGATGATCTCCCCGTCGGTCGCTTCCGGCGCCGCCATCAGGAGGTTCTCCTTGATGGTTCCCGAAAACAGGTCGCCGGCCTGCGCGACGATGCCGACCGCGGCGCGAACCTCCGACGGATGGTATTGGCGGATGTCGATGCCGTCGATGAGCAGTTCCCCCGACGTGGGCAGGAAAAGCCGGCCGATCAGGCGGCCCATCGTGGTCTTGCCGGAACCGATGCGGCCGATGATGCCCACCCGCTCGCCGGGCCTGACCGTGATGTTGAGCCCGCTCAGAACCTCGTTTTCCGTGCCGGGATAGGCGAAACCGACATTCCTGAAGACGAGCGCGCCGCTGCGGATCGGCCGGTTGACGAAACCGACCGTGTCGGGGCGGTCCTCCGGCTGCGACATGATCGTGTTGATGATCCTGAGCGACAGCATGGCCTGCCGAAAACGCGCAAGCGTGATCGCGATCTGGCCGAGCGGCGCCACGGCGCGGCCGGCGAGCATCACGGTGCCGATGATGGCGCCCGTCGAGACCTGTCCCTCGGAGAAGGCATAGGCGCCGGCCACAACCAGGGCGACTGTCACGAATTGCTGGATGGCGCCGGTGATGTTGCCTGCCGCCGCCGAGAGCTCCTTGATCTTCTCCGAGGTGTTGGCCGCGTTCTTCGAGTGCTCGCCCCATTTGCGCAGCAGATAGGCCTCGGCGCGCAGCGACTTGATCGTCTCCAGCGTGGAAATGGATTCGACCAGCAGGGCCTGGCGCTGCGATGCCTCGTTCATCGAGGCCGCGACCCGCTTGCCGATCCGCCGCTGCGTCATCAGCCCGACGATGACGGAGATGATGAAAGCCAGCGCCGGTATGATCACCAGCCAGCCGCCGATGGCATAGATCACAGCCAGGAAGACGAACACGAACATCGTGTCGATGAAGACGCTGATGGTGTTCGAGGTGAAGAACTCGCGCACGAACTCGTATTGCGTGACACGGTTTGCGTATTCGCCGGTCGATCCGGGCCGGGCCGAAAGCGAGGAATTCAGCACCTTTTCGAACAGCAGATAGGATATCCGCAAATCCGCCTTGCGTCCGGCATAGTCGATCAGCGACGCCCTGGCCGTCTTGAGCAGCAGGTCGAACAGGATGGCCGCGCCGATGCCGAGCGCCAGCACCCAAAGCGTGGAGATCGCCTTGTTCGGCAGGATGCGGTCGTAGACATTCATGGTGAAGATCGGCGAGGCGATCGCCAAAAGATTGATGAAGACCGCCGACAGCACCACCTTGGAATAGGTGCGCCAGAACGCCCCCATGGTGCCGGTCAGCCAGTGGCGCCTTTCGATCCGCGCGGCCGTGCCGACGGTCATCTCTTCGGCCGTGTTGCCATAGGTGATCGAAAAGGACGTGCCGCCGCTGATGTAGTTCTCGGCGAGTTCCGCCCTGTCGATCGTGGTGCGGCCGTTTTCCTGGGGCGCCGTCAGATATTGCCCGCCCTCCACTTCCGCCAGCAGCGCGATCGGCAATTGGCTGACGCGGAAGACAATCGCCGGGAGATCGAAGCGGCCGCGCAGGAAATCGCGATGGCTGAAATCCTGGACCTCCAGTCCGATGCGCTCGGCCAGATGGCGGATTTCATCCGGCTCGATGCGCGTCTCCGAAATCGGCACGCCGGCAAACAGCACCGTTTCCGCGCTCGGCCTGCCGAGATAGGCCGCAACAGCGCAGAAGCAGGCTTTGAAAGCCTCCTTGGGCGATAAGATATGAGGTTGTTGGTTCACGATCCGCCCCGAAGGACTGCAAGATCGATGCTTACATCGTCTACTTTTTCCTGACCGGCGCGAGGATGTCGAACGGCAGATCGTTCTTCTGCTCCGACGGCGTGCGCGCATAGGTCTCGGTATCGGCCGTGGCCGGCACACCGAATTCCTCACGAGCGTAGGCCGCGGACTGCTTGGCCGGCTGGATGTTGAGCGTCTTCAGCAATTCGCCGGTCGCGGCCAGCAGCCGGTATTCCGCGAACAGCGATGCGTAGGACGACGTGTCGGCCAGTGTCGCGGTGTTGAAGCGCGTGTTCTGGGCATCGAGCACATCGAGCAGCGAGCGCTGTCCGACCTTGAACTGTTCGCGATAGGACGCGACGAGCTTTTCGTTGGTGGCTGCCTGCTGCCGCAGCGTCTTTGCGAGATCCGCCTGGCGGAAGCGTCGGTCCCACGAGGTGCGGACGGCTTCCTCGATTTCGCGCAGCACCTGGTGCAGCGCAAGACGCTGCTCGCTGGTGCGGCGGATCTGTTCCTGCTCGTTGGCCTTGTCGATGCCGCCGCGGTACAGA
>NZ_RZSB01000374.1:0-5785 GCF_004023285.1 Mesorhizobium sp. M2A.F.Ca.ET.067.02.1.1 | reverse complement strand
GGTCATGGGCCGCGCCATGCAGCACGGCATGGTGACGATGCCTGGCGTGTTCACGCCCACGGAAGCCTTCCAGGCGATCCGGCTCGGCGCCTCGGCGCTGAAATTCTTCCCGGCGAGCGTACTTGGAGCGAGCGGCATCGCGGCGATCCGCGCCGTGCTGCCGGCAGCGACGCTGATCGGCGCGGTCGGCGGCGTCTCCGACAAGGATTTTGCCGGCTACAAGGCGGTCGGCGTCAGCGTCTTCGGTCTTGGATCCAGTCTCTACAAGCCGGGCGCGACGGTTGAGGACGTGGCGCGGCGCGCCAGCGCCGCGGTCGCCGCCTGGGATGAAGCTTTCGGAGGATGACAATGGACGGCGTTTCGGTTTTTTCCGACCACATCTGCGAGCTCGGCGAAGGCCCGAGCTACGATCCCGCCACCGACACGCTGTTCTGGTTCGACATCGTCAACGGCAAGCTTCTGGAAAAGCCGCTCGCCGGCGCGCTGAAGGTGCATGACCTCGGCGTCATGGCCAGCGCCATCGCCGTCATCGACGCCGATCGCCAGCTCATCGCCACCGAGATCGGCCTGCAGGTCCGCGACGTGAAAACCGGCAGGCTGACGCTGCACACGCCGATCGAGGCCGACAATCCGGTGACGCGATCCAACGATTCCCGCGTCCATCCCTGCGGCGCGCTGTGGACCGGCACGATGGGCAAGGGCGAGGAGAAGGGCGCGGGCTCGATCTACTGGTTCTTCAAGGGCGAATTGCGCCGGCTGTTTTCCGGCATCACCGTCTCGAACTCGATCTGTTTTTCCCAGGACGGCACGATTGCCTACTACACCGACACAGCGACCGGGCTGCTGATGCGCGTCGCCTGCGATCCGGCGACCGGCCTGCCGGCCGGCGAAGTGAAGGTGTTCGTCGATCATCGCTCCTCGAAAGGCTATATCGACGGTTCGGTCGTCGACCGCGACGGGGTTCTGTGGAACGCCGTCTGGGGCGGCAAGGCGGTGAAGGCCTATGCGCCGGACGGCACGCTGCTGCGCGAGATCGCCATGCCGGTGACGCAGGCTTCCTGCCCCGCCTTTGTCGGCGCGAAAGCCGATCGCCTCGCCGTGACCTCGGCCTGGAGCGGCAAGGACGAAAAACAGCGCGCTCTCGATCCGCAAGCCGGCATGACCTTCCTGCTCGATATCCCGGTCAACGGCCGCTTCGAGCCACGCGTGCTGATCGCATAAGACGGTTGAACAGTATCAGGCAATCGCCTTTAGGCCGGTCGGTTTCCCGCAAGCCGGCCGCTGCGGCCATGCGATGGTAGCGCCTGATTTCGCCCGGAGCATTCGATGCCGCAGCCGACCCTCATCCTCGTCTACGAGCCGGAAAAGGCCTGCCTCGACCGCCTGTCCGCCGACGGATACCCGGCGGATCGTGTCCTGGAAATTTCGTCCTATCTGGCGCAGTCGACCGACCTTGCGCCCGAATTCGACTTGCTCGCCGCCGCCTGCGAGAAGCGCGGTCTCGCTTTCAAGCCTGTCGAGCTCGACGACGCGGCGCCGGTTCTGGCAAAGGCCGATCCCGCAACAACGCTGGTCTGGACGCTGACCGACGGCATTGCCTATTTCCGTGGCGGCGCTTCACCGGCGCTCGCCCGCCTCAATGGCCTGCGCACCATCGGCGCCGACGATTCGCTGTTCGCGCTCTGCCAGGACAAGTTCCGCTGCGGCGCCGTGCTCTGCGCGCTCGGCCTGCCGGTGCCGCAAGCCGGCCTTGCCCGCAACGGCGAATGGCTGGTCGAGCCGCCGGCCTCGCCCAAGGGCTGGTTCGTCAAGCCGAACCGGCTCGGCGCCAAGATCGGCATCTGGCCGGATTCGCGCATTGCCGACCTCGGCCATGCGCTGGACCTTAGCCGGCGCGTCTTTTCCCATTACCGCGACGACGTCGTCGTCCAGCCCTATGTCGCCGGCCGCAATGTGCGCGCGAGCTTCCTTGGGCTGAAGCCCGAAACCGGCGTCGAAGCGCTTGGCATCTTCTTCGTCGATTCCGGCGGCGACTTCCAGACCATGGCCGACTCGATGGCGCTTTATGGCGACACCGGCCAGGCCGCGAAGGATGCGGGCACCTATGTCGAGCCGGAGCTGGAGGCTGTCGGCGCCAGCCAGCCGGCGGCGGATCGAAAAATCCGCGCCATCGCGCAAAAACTGATAAGCGGTCTCGGCCTGAAAGATGTCTTTTCCGTCGACTTTAGGGTCGAGGCCGACGACACCGTCCATCTCATCGAATTCGAGGTCTGCCCCGGCCTGCCTTGCTTCGATTTTCGCGACTATTGCCGCAGGGAATGGGGCATGAGCCTCGCGGATGCGATGGCCGAGACGGCGGCCAATAGGCTCTTTCGCTAAACGCCCTCGACCAGCACGATCTCGCCGTCGGCCACTTTCTGGCGAATGGCGGCGGCGCGCTGGTATTCCGGCGAGTGGTAGCAGTCATGCGCCACGGCCAGCGATTCGAACTCGATGATGACGTTGCGGGCGCGGCCCGGCCCTTCGGCCTTTTCATGCTCGCCGCCGCGCGCCAGGAATTTCGCGCCGAAGCGATCGAAGGCGAGCTTCGCGGCGGCGACATAATCCTTGTATCCCTCGGCGTCGCGCACATCGACGCGAGCGATCCAATATCCCTTGGGCATTGCGTTCCTCCTGTTTGCGCGCACGGAGCGAGGACCGGTTCCGAAAGTCGCTCCGGTGAGGCAGCTGGTGGTTTTTTCGAGAACCGGAGCGGAGCGTACTTAAAGTACGTGAGTACCGGAAGCGCAGAAAACGCCGCCAGATGACCGCCGGAGTAGAGTTTCAGAACCGGTCCTCAGGCCGACTGCATCTCGGCGATTATCGCCTCAGCCGCGGCGCGGCGGTCCGGCGCCTTGACGATCGGCCGGCCGACGACGAGATGGCTGGCGCCGTTGCGGATCGCCTGCGCCGGCGTCACCACGCGTTTCTGGTCGCCATGGTCGCTGCCCGACGGGCGGATGCCCGGCGTCACCACCGCCAGGTCGGGGCCGACGATGCGGCGCACCGCTTCGGCCTCTTCCGCCGAGCAGACGATGCCGCCCATGCCGGCATGCAGCGCCTGTTCGGAGCGCCTGAGCACCAGCGTGTGCGGGTCGTATTCATAGCCGGCGTCGATCATGTCCTGCTCGTCCATCGAGGTCAGCACCGTCACACCAAGCAGGCACAGATCGCTGCCTTTGGCCGCCTCGACAGCCGCTCTCATCGTTTTGGGATAGGCATGCAGCGTCAGCATCGAGACACCCATTTTGACGATGTTCTCCACGCCCTTGGCCACGGTGTTGTCGATGTCGAGCAGCTTCATGTCGAGGAACACTTTGGTGCCGCCGCTGGCGAGCTCCCGCGCGAAGTCCAGTCCGCCGGCGAAGGCCAGCTGGTAGCCGATCTTGTAGAAGGAAACGGCGCCTTCGAGCTCGCGCACCGCTTTCTCGGCCTCGCTCAGCGTCGGCAGGTCGAGCCCGACGATCAAACGGTCCCGCATCGTGTCTGCCTCCGCGAAATTGATCACGCCTCGATCCGGGTCGACAGCATGCGCGAGGTTTCCATCAGTGTACGGCATAGGCGCTCCATCGATTGGTGTAGTCTGGCGTCCCTGAATTGTCCGTCCTCGGCGAAGGCTTCGTCGGCCTCGGAGACCGAGCATTCCGGCGTGATCACCTCCATCTGGCAGCGCACCAGCACCGCGCGCAGATGGTTGATGCAGCGTATGCCGGCGAATTTGCCCTCCGACGACGAGCAGAGCCCGACCGGCTTGCCGGCAAGCGGCCTGAAGGTGCGGCTGCCCTCACGCCGTATCCGGCTCACCCAGTCGATCGCGTTCTTCAGCAATGGCGGGATCGAGCCGTTATATTCGGGCGTCGCGATCAAAAGTCCATCATGCATGGCGATCTGACGCCCGAGCCTGAGCGCGTTCTCGGGGATGCCTTTTTCCTTTTCCAGGTCCTCGTCCATGATCGGCAGCGGATAGTCGCCAAGCGAGATGCGCGTCACTTCCGCGCCCTGCACGGCCAATTCCTTCTGCGCCACATCGGCGGTCCGGCCGCTATAGGCGCCGGTCCGGACCGAGCCGGCGAAGACGAGGATTCGTGGGATCACTGCCATGGGCCTGCTTCGCTAAGGGAGTAGGGGAGTAAGGGAATAGGGCAGTAGGGATAGTGCGGAAACTGAACGTTCATTCCCTATTTCCCTACTGCCTTTCTCCCCTACTCCCTTAACCCTAATGCGCCGCGCGGCGATAGATCCACAGCTGCGTCGGCGGGATGTTGCGGAAGATGAAATCGAAATGCTCGACGGTGTAGTCGCCGCGCCCCGCCGGGATCGGCGACAGCGGGCCGTAGGTCAGCTGCACGATCGGCCGTCCGGCGGGAATGCGGTCGAGCAGGCTTTCGATATAGGCGATGCGCTGGGCGACCGGGAAATTGAGCAGCGGCACGCCGGAGACGACCGAATCGAACACCATGTCGCGCTTCTCGCCGAGCGTGGCATTTAGATTGAAGGCGTCGCCCTCGATCACGTTGACGCCGGGATAGAGCCCGCGCAGATGCCGCACGAAGTCGGTCGAATATTCGACCGCGTAGAGATTTTCCGGCTTCACGCCCAGGGCGAGGATGGCGCGGGTGATGACGCCGGTGCCTGGCCCCACTTCAAGCACGGGCAGGCCAGATCTCGGATTGACGATCGAGGCCATCTTGCGGGCGGTGACGGAACTGGTGGGGACGATCGAGCCGACCGTTTTCGGCTTGTCGATCCAGCCTTTGAAGAACTTCAGCTCGTCGTCGAATTTTTCCGCCAGCGCTTTGCGCAATCCGGGACTACGTGCCATCAGAGCTCTCCTCAATGCTCGCCCCCCGATCCGCTACTTAGCAGGTGGGTGGGACAAGGCAAGGCGTCAAGCTGGCATAAGATGTTGATGACGCTTGGGAAGCGGATCGCCCTCCCAGGCCGTGCGCAATGCGGCGCGTGACGATCAGTTTTCGCCGAACGACTCGAAAAAGTCCTTCATGCGGGCGAAGAAGCCGCTCGACTGAGGCGAATTGTCCTTTGAGGAGAGCTGCTCGAACTCTTCCAGCAATTCGCGCTGGCGGCGCGAAAGATTCTGCGGCGTCTCGACCGCCGTCTGGATGTAGAGGTCGCCGACATTGGGCTGGCGCAGCACCGGCATGCCCTTGCCCTTGAGGCGGAACTGGCGGCCGTTCTGCGTGCCTTCCGGCACTTTCACCTTGGTCTGCGTGCCGTCGAGCGTGGTGACCTCGAAGGAGCCGCCAAGGGCGGCCGTCGTCATCGAGATCGGCACCTTGCAATAAAGGTCGGCGCCGTCGCGCTGGAAGAATTCGTGCGGCTTCACCGCCAGGAAGATGTAAAGGTCGCCGGACGGTCCGCCGCGCAAGCCCGCCTCGCCCTCATTGGCAAGCCGGATGCGGGTGCCGTCCTCGATGCCGGCCGGGATGTTGACCGACAGCGAGCGCTCCTCGGTGACGCGGCCCTGTCCAGCGCATTTCGGGCAAGGGTCCTTGATCGTCTGGCCGCGGCCCTGGCATTGCGGGCAGGTGCGCTCGATCGAGAAGAAGCCTTGCGTGGCGCGCACCTTGCCGTGGCCGTGGCACATCGAGCAGGTCACCGGCTGCGTGCCGGGCTTGGCGCCGCTGCCGGAGCATTCCGAGCAGGAAATGGAAGCCGGCACGTGGATCTGCGCGGTCTTGCCGGAAAAGGCCTCTTCCAGCGTGATTTCCATGTTGTAGCGCAGGTC
>NZ_RZSB01000373.1:0-5790 GCF_004023285.1 Mesorhizobium sp. M2A.F.Ca.ET.067.02.1.1 | reverse complement strand
GGGGGAACCAGCGCCATCTCCTTCTCCCCTTGCGGGAGAAGGTGGCCGCGCAGCGGCCGGATGAGGGGTGCTCCAGGGAATGCCAGCGTTCTCACTCCGCTGGAACACCCCTCATCCGTCTCGGCGCTGCGCGCCGATCCACCTTCTCCCACAAGGGGGAGAAGGGAAGGCGGCGCGGTCTCCACCTCCCAATTACCTTTTCTGGCTCCAATCGCCTCGCAAACTTCCGCCAAATTGCGCGGGGCGCGAAAACATCGACAAGAAATTTCGTCGCCATATCTGCATCTTGAGCCTGCGCGTCGCATCGGCTTGCTAAGGCCGGCGCCGGGAGGAAGGCCCTGCCCAGATCCGGCGAATTGGCACTGGTCTGGCGGCGCGGATGTGCAAAGATCGCACCGGCAACATTGGAGGATGTGAGCTCATGGCCGATGCTGGAATGTTGCGCTTTCATGTGCCCGAGCCCGAGGTGCGGCCCGGCGGTACGCCCGACTTCTCCAATGTGACCATTCCCAAGGCCGGCTCGGTGCCGCGTCCCGAGATCGACGTCGATCCGCGCACCATCCGCGACATGGCTTTCTCCATCATCCGCGTGCTCAACCGCGCCGGCGAAGCGGTCGGGCCGTGGGCGGGGCTGCTCAGCGACCAGGAACTGCTCGAAGGCCTGCGCCATATGATGACGCTTCGGACCTTCGACGCGCGCATGCAGATGGCGCAGCGCCAGGGCAAGACCTCCTTCTACATGCAGCATCTTGGCGAGGAAGCGGTGAGCTGCGCGTTTCGCAAGGCGCTCAAGCCGGGCGACATGAATTTCCCGACCTACCGGCAAGCCGGCCTTCTCATCGCCGACGGCTATCCGATGGTCACGATGATGAACCAGATCTACTCCAACGAGGCCGATCCGCTGAAGGGCCGGCAACTGCCGGTGATGTATTCCTCGAAGGAGCATGGCTTCTTCTCGATCTCGGGCAATCTGGCGACGCAATATATCCAGGCGGTCGGCTGGGCGATGGCCTCGGCGATCTCCAACGATTCGCGCATTGCCGCCGCCTGGATAGGCGACGGCTCGACGGCGGAGTCCGATTTTCACGCGGCGCTGGTTTTCGCCTCGACCTACAAGGCTCCTGTCGTGCTCAATGTCGTCAACAACCAGTGGGCGATCTCGACCTTCCAGGGTATCGCCCGCGGTGGCTCCGGCACGTTCGCCGCGCGCGGCCTCGGCTTCGGCATTCCTTCGCTGCGCGTCGACGGCAACGACTACCTCGCCGTGCACGCCGTGGCGAAATGGGCGGTCGAACGGGCGCGCGCCAATCTCGGACCGACGCTGGTCGAATATGTCACCTACCGCGTCGGTGCGCATTCGACGTCCGACGATCCGTCGGCCTACCGGCCGAAAGCCGAGTCCGACGCCTGGCCGCTCGGCGATCCGGTTATCCGGCTGAAGAACCACCTTATCCAGAAGGGCGTCTGGTCCGAGGATCGCCATACCCAGTCGGAGGCCGAGATCCTCGAAACGGTGATCGCAGCGCAGAAGGAGGCCGAGGGCCACGGCACGCTGCATGCCGGCGGAAAGCCGTCGACCCGCGACATGTTCGAGGGCGTCTATGCCGAGATGCCTCCGCATCTCAGGCGCCAGCGCCAGCAGGCAGGGGTCTGATCATGCCCAGGCGTACCATGATCGAGGCGATCCGCGACGCCATGGACGTGTCGATGGAACGCGACAACAAAGTCATCGTCTATGGCGAGGATGTCGGCTTCTTCGGCGGCGTGTTCCGCGCCACGCAGGGCCTGCAGGCCAAATACGGCAAGAGCCGCTGCTTCGACGCGCCGATCAGCGAATCCGGCATCGTCGGTTCGGCCATCGGCATGGCCGCCTACGGGTTGAAACCCTGTGTCGAGGTGCAGTTTGCCGACTATGTTTATCCGGCCTACGACCAGATCGTCTCGGAGGCGGCGCGGCTGCGTTACCGTTCGAATGGCGATTTCACCTGCCCGATCGTGGTGCGCATGCCGACCGGCGGCGGCATTTTCGGCGGCCAGACGCACAGCCAAAGTCCGGAAGCGCTGTTCACCCATGTCTCCGGCCTGAAGGTGATCGTGCCGTCCAATCCGCATGACGCCAAGGGGTTGCTGATCGCGGCGATCGAGGATCCGGACCCGGTGATCTTCCTCGAGCCGAAGCGGCTCTATAATGGGCCCTTCGACGGCCATCACGACAAGCCGGTGACGCCCTGGTCGAAGCATGAGCTCGGCGAGGTCGCCGACGGCCATTACACCATCCCGCTCGGCAAGGCGGCGATCCGCCGCCAGGGTTCGGCCGTCACCGTGCTCGCTTATGGAACGATGGTCTATGTCGCGCAGGCCGCGGCCGAGGAGACCGGCATCGACGCCGAGGTGATCGATCTCAGGACGCTGCTGCCGCTCGACCTCGACACGATCGTCGCCTCGGTGAAGAAGACCGGACGCTGTGTCGTCGTGCATGAAGCGACGCTGACTTCCGGCTTCGGCGCCGAGCTGGTCTCGCTGGTCCAGGAGAACTGCTTCTATCATCTGGAAGCGCCGGTGGCGCGGGTCGCCGGCTGGGACACGCCCTACCCGCACGCGCAGGAATGGGACTATTTCCCCGGCCCGGCGCGGGTCGGCCGCGCCTTGCTCGAAACGTTGGATGCTTAAGGGGGCCTGAGATGGGCGAACACGTCATCAAGCTTCCCGATGTCGGCGAAGGCGTCGCCGAGGCCGAGCTTGTCGAGTGGCACGTCAAGGTTGGCGACCTTGTGCGCGAGGACACGGTCCTCGCCGCCGTCATGACCGACAAGGCAACCGTCGAGATCCCGTCGCCGGTCGACGGCGAGATCCTTTGGCTGGGCGCCGAGATCGGCGACACGGTGGCGATCGGCTCGCCGATCGTGCGGCTGAAGGTGGCCGGCGAAGGCAATGTGAAGGCGGCCGCCCAGGCCGTGCCGGAAGAGAAGGCGCCCGCCGCGTCGGCCGAGCCAAAACCAGCGCCGGCACCGGACATGCCGAAAGCGGCGCCAAAGCCAGCCGATCCGCCGGCTAAGGTTTCGCCAGCCGCAGCGCCGAGGGCCGCGCGCCCTGCTGCCGTTTCCGGCGCGCCGCGCGCGGAAGGCGAGAGGCCGCTGGCCTCGCCGGCCGTGCGGCTGCGAGCGAAGGAAGCCGGCATCGATCTGCGCCAGGTTCCGGGCAGCGGTCCGGCCGGGCGCATCAGCCATGAAGACATCGACGCGTTTGTGGCACGCGGCCCGCAGGTTGCGCGCGCCAGCAGGCTTGCTCCCAAGGACGGCGTCGAAGACATCAAGGTCGTCGGGCTCAGGCGCAAGATCGCCGAGAAGATGTCGCTGGCGAAATCGCGCATCCCGCACATCACCTATGTCGAGGAGATCGACGTCTCGGCATTGGAGGAATTGCGCGCGACGTTGAACAAGGAGAAGCGCGCCGATCGCCCGAAGCTGACGCTGCTGCCCTTCCTGATGCGGGCGATGGTCAAGGCGATCGCCGAGCAGCCCAACCTCAATTCACTGTTCGATGACGAGGCCGGGATCATACACCAGCATGAGGGCATTCATATCGGCATCGCCGCGCAGACGCCGAACGGGCTGGTGGTGCCGGTGGTGAAACATGCGGAGGCGCGTGACCTGTGGGACAGCGCTGCGGAAGTCAACCGGCTGGCCGATGCGGCCAAGGCCGGCACGGCGAGCCGCGAGGAGCTGTCCGGCTCGACCATCACCATCACCTCGCTCGGCGCCATGGGCGGCGTGGCGACCACGCCGGTCATCAACTATCCGGAAGTGGCGATCATCGGCGTCAACAAGATGATGGTGCGGCCGGTGTGGGACGGCACGCAGTTCATCCCACGCAAGATGATGAACCTGTCGTCCAGCTTCGACCACCGCGTCATCGACGGCTGGGATGCCGCGGTGTTCGTGCAGCGCATCAAGGCTCTGCTGGAAACGCCAGCGCTGATTTTCGTGGATTGAAAATGACAACGGTCGCAAAGACCCCCTCACCCGGATTCCCAGTCGAATTGCGAAGGGCAATTCGGGGCAATCCGACCTCTCCCCGAGGGGAGAGGTGGTCGCCGGCGACTCCGCTGTCCTCTTCTCCCCTCGGGGAGAAGGTGGCCGCGAAGCGGCCGGATGAGGGGGTCTCCAGGGAAAGCCAGCGCCTCACTCCGCTGGAACACTCCTCATCCGTCTCGCGCTGGCGCGCCGATCCACCTTCTCCCACAAGGGGAGAAGGGGGAGGCGCGCGGCGACCTTCGCCATCAAGAAGAGCGTAAGCCCATGAAAGAAATCTCCTGCAAGCTGCTGGTCATCGGCGCCGGGCCGGGCGGTTATGTCTGCGCCATCCGCGCCGGGCAACTCGGCGTCGACACGGTGATCGTCGAAACCGGCAAGCCGGGCGGCACCTGCCTCAATGTCGGCTGCATCCCGTCCAAGGCGCTGATCCATGCCGCGGAGGAGTTCGAGAAAATAGCGCATATGGCCGGCGGCAAGGATCCGCTCGGCATCAAGGTCGCCGCGCCGACGCTGGACCTCGCAAGAACCGTCGCCTGGAAGGACGGTATCGTTAGCCGGCTCAACAGCGGCGTGGCCGGGTTGTTGAAGAAGGCCAAGGTGAAGACGGTGCAGGGCTGGGCGACGTTCCGCGATGGCAAGACGGTCGAGGTCGAAACCGAGACCGGCACGCAGGTCATCCGCGCCGAGACCGTGGTGATCGCCACCGGCTCGGCGCCGGTCGAGCTGCCGTTCCTGCCTTTCGGGGGACCTGTGATTTCGTCCACCGAGGCGCTGGCGCTAAGCGATGTGCCGAAGAAGCTCGCGGTCGTCGGCGGCGGCTATATCGGGCTCGAGCTCGGCATGGCCTTCGCTAGGATGGGCGCCAAGGTCACGGTGGTCGAAGCGTTGCCGCGCGTGCTTGCGCAATATGATGCCGAGCTGACGCGGCCCGTGCTGAAGCGGCTTGGCGAGCTTGGCGTCGAGGTCATGACGGGCGCCAAAGCGAAGGGATTGTCGACCAAGGGCGATGCGCTGCTGGCCGAGACGGCGGACGGCAAAAGCGCCAAGATCGCTGCCGACAGGATTTTGGTCACGGTCGGGCGCAAGCCGCTCACCGAGGGCTGGGGGCTGGACCAGATCGACCTCGACAGGACGGGAAAATTCATCCGCATCGACGACCAGTGCCGCAGCTCGATGCGCGGCATCTATGCCATCGGCGACGTTACCGGCGAGCCGATGCTGGCGCATCGGGCGATGGCGCAGGGCGAGATGGTGGCCGAGATCGTCGCCGGCCACAAGAGAAGCTGGGACAAGCGCGCCATTCCCGCAATCTGCTTCACCGATCCGGAGCTGGTCACCGCGGGCCTGTCACCGGAAGAGGCGAAAGCATTCGCCGGCGAGGTCAAGATCGGCCAGTTCCCCTTCGCCGCCAACGGCCGGGCGATGACGAAACAGGGCGAGGATGGGTTTGTCCGCGTGGTTGCTCGCGCGGACAATCATCTGGTGCTCGGCATCCAGGCGGTCGGGCAGGGCGTGTCCGAACTGTCGGCGGCCTTCGGCCTAGCGCTGGAGATGGGCGCGCGGCTGGAGGATATCGCCGGCACGATCCACGCGCATCCGACGCAGGGCGAGGGTTTCCAGGAAGCGGCGCTGAAGGCGCTGGGCCACGCGCTGCATATTTGAGCTCCTTACCCTCCCCCTTGTGGGGAGGGTCGATCCGCGAAGCGGAGCGGGGTGGGGGTTCTCGTAGGGCGCTGCCCCCTCCCCGGCGCTGCGC
>NZ_RZSB01000372.1:0-5800 GCF_004023285.1 Mesorhizobium sp. M2A.F.Ca.ET.067.02.1.1 | reverse complement strand
GATCTCGTAAGCCTGGTTGGCGGCGGCAAAACGGTCCTTCGCCTTCGGATCATTCGGATTCTGGTCCGGATGATGCTTCTTGGCGAGCTTGCGGTAGGCCGATTTTATGTCCTTGGCCGATGCGTTCTTGGCAACGCCCAGCACCTCATAGGGGTCGCGCATGCTTCCTGCCTGCTAGAGAGAATGGAATTGTGGTCGCCCCCTATATGCGCTCGCATAGGAAGAAATTCCAGTGGCGCAAGGGCAATTAGCGCCCGAAAATCAGGGGCCCAAAATCAGAGCGGTTTGAACTCCTGCATGCGCCAGCCGCCGGCTTCGGCCAGGCACAACTCGCCCTTGTAGAGGGCGACGCCATCGAAGCTCTCGCGCGTGGCGCTGAAGCGGCGGCAGGTCAAGTCGCCGTCCTTCAGCTCGACCAGCTCGGTGATCGCGCCGCGCGAGCCGGTGCCGGCATTGGCCCAAGGTACCGTCTGGCCGCCAAGCTCCTTGATGTCGGCGGAAGAAACGGCGTTGCCGATGGTGGTCTGGTCGGAGTCCTGGTCGGAGATAGCCGGCGCGGTTGGCGAAGACGGCGCGCTGGCGGTGATGATCGAGCGGTCGACCTCGGCCTTTTGCAGGCTGAACCCGCCGGCGCCGCAGGCGGCAAGGGGAAGCGCCAAGGTCAGCAGCGCAGCCTTGGCACTGGCCGAAGCGATAACGCTCCATTGCCCGCTGTCAAAAGCTTGCGCGATACGCGACAATCGGCGAACTCCTCCCGCAATGTTAAAAATTTGGAAAACTATGAACGAAACCGAGTTAACAAGCAGTGACTTCACCGAAGCGGCGGAGCCGTTCCGGCTCTTTGCCGTATGGCTGGAGGACGCCACGAAGAGCGAGCCCAATGATCCCAATGGGGTCGCGCTGGCAACCGTCGACGCCGACGGCATGCCGGATGTGCGGATGGTGCTGCTCAAAGGGTTCGACGAAAAAGGCTTTGTCTTCTACACGAATTTCGAGAGCGCCAAGGGCCGCGAGATTCTTGGCAGCATGAAGGCGGCGATGTGCTTCCACTGGAAGTCGCTGCGCCGCCAGGTGCGGGTGCGCGGGCCGGTGGAGATCGTCAGCGACGCCGAGGCCGACGCCTATTACGCGACACGGCCGCGCGGCAGCCGCATCGGCGCCTGGGCGTCGAAACAGTCGCGGCCGCTGGAGAGCCGCTTCGCGCTGGAGAAGGCGGTGGCCGAATACACGGCGCGCTATGCCATCGGCGAGATCCCGCGGCCAAAACATTGGTCGGGCTTCCGCATCGTGCCGCAGACGATAGAGTTCTGGCACGACAGACCGTTCCGGCTGCATGACCGTGTCGTGTTTTCACGCAACGCCGCCGGCGGCTGGGACAAGACCAGGCTTTATCCCTGAGGGCGGGCGACGCGTTCAGCTCTTCTTGCGCGTCATGAAAGCGGTCAGCGCGGCGCGGGCCTCTTCGGAGGTCAGCCGCTCGCGAAAATGCTCGGCTTCGACCTTGATGCGGGCGATGAGCGCTTCGCGCGGCTCGCGCATCAGGTCGCGCGCGATCTTCAGCGCCTGCGGCGGCTTGGCGGCGATGCCCTTGGCGGCGGCCAGCACCGTGCCTTCCAACGCCTCTTCGGCGACGACGTCGTAGATCAGGCCGGCGGCCTTGGCGCGCTCGGCCGAAAAGCCCTCGCCGAGGCCGAGCAGCGCGAAGGCGCCCTGCCGTCCCAGCAGTTGCGGCGCGATTAGGCTGGAGCCGGCTTCCGGCACCAGGCCGAGATCGACGAAGGGCGTGCGGAACAGCGTACGCGGCGTGGCGAAGGTCAGGTCGCAATGCAGATTGAGCGTGGTGCCGATGCCGACGGCGATGCCGTCGACGCCGGACACCATCGGCTTCTGCGACATGGCCAGCGCCATCAGGAAATCCCATACCTCATTGCCACCCTCGCCGCCGGTGGCGATGACCAGGAAATCGGCGAGGTCGTTGCCGGAGGAAAAGGCGCCCGGAACGCCGAGGAAGACATGCACGCGGACCGCCGGATCGGCGTCGCCTTCGGTGAGCGCCGCCGACATTTTCGCGTACATGGCGCGCGTCAGCGCGTTCTTCTTGTCCGGGCGGTTGATGCGGATGATCTGCACGGCGCCCTGGCGCTCGACGAGGATATGGTCTGTCACGGTTGGTCCTTTGAGCGTCGGGGTGCTTCAGCGGAAATCAGTGCCTTGCCAGCGGCGACGAGGCTTTCGGCGCCGTCGATGACTCGCTCCTTCAAGGCGCGGGTCTCGCCGAGCAGGTTTTCGGCGAAGAAGCGGCAAAGCGCGATGCGGCTGCGGTCTGCCAGGCCACCCTGCGCCAGATAGGCGCCGCCGGCGGCGAGCGAGATCAGGCGCAGATAGGGCGTGGCGCCGGCCATCGCGGCGTCCGCCTTGCCGTCGGCAAGCAGTTTTTGCAGGAAGCGCGTCGCTTCGTCGAGATCGGCCAGCGCGCGGTCGAGATTGTCGGCGGTGCGGCCGAAGCCTTCGATGTTGGAGGTGCGCACGGCTTCCGCCACCGCTTTCAGTTCGCTGATGTAACCATGCACATGCTCGCCGCCGCCGAGCGGCAGCTTTCTCGAGACAAGGTCGATCGCCTGGATGCCGTTGGTGCCTTCATAGATCGGCGCGATGCGAGCGTCGCGATAAAGCGCGGCAGCGCCCGTCTCCTCGATGAAGCCCATGCCGCCATGCACCTGGACGCCCAGCGAGGCGACCTCGACGCCGACATCGGTGGAGAAGGCCTTTGCCAGCGGCGTCAGCAGGCTGGCGCGGTCATGCCATTTCGCTCCTGCCTCGCCCTCGCCGACGCGGGCGCGGTCGATGGCATGGGCGCAGGAATAGCTGATCGAGCGGGCGATCTGGGTCAGCGCCCGCATGGTGAGCAGATTGCGCTGCACGTCCGGGTGATGGACGATCGGCGCCATGCCGGAGCCCGCATAGGCGGAAGCCTTGCCCTGGCGGCGCTCATTGGCATAGGCGATCGCCTTCTGCGTCGCGGTCTCGGCCACCGCCACGCCCTGCATGCCGACGGCAAGGCGGGCGTTGTTCATCATGGTGAACATGCAGGCGAGCCCCTTGTTCTCCTCGCCGATCAGCCAGCCGATGGCGCCGGGCTTGGCGCCCTGGAAACCGTCGCCATAGATCATCGTGCAGGTCGGCGAAGCATGGATGCCGAGCTTGTGCTCGAGGCCGGAACAGAAGACGTCGTTGCGGGCGCCAAGCGAGCCATCGTCATTGACGAAGAATTTCGGCACCAGAAACAGCGAGATGCCGCGCGTGCCGGCCGGCGCGTCGGGTAACCTCGCCAGCACCAGATGCACGATGTTGTCGGTGAAATCGTGCTCGCCATAGGTGATGAAGATCTTCTGGCCGAAGATGCGGTAGGTGCCGTCGCCAACCGGCTCGGCGCGGGCGCGCAAGGCCGCGAGGTCCGAGCCCGCCTGCGGTTCGGTCAGGTTCATCGTGCCCATCGACTCGCCAGAGACGAGCTTTGCGAGATATTTGGCCTTGAGTTCCGCCGAGGCGTGTTTGTCGAGCGCCTCGACCGCGCCCATGGTCAGCGTCGGGCCGATGCCGAAGGCCATGGCCGCGGAGTTCCACATTTCGAGCGCGGCGACGCCGAGCATGGTCGGCAGGCCCTGGCCGCCGTACTCCTCCGGCCCCGACAGCGCGTTCCAGCCGCCTTCGATCCAGCGGCGGTAAAGCTGCTTCCAGCCTGGCGGCGTGGTGACGGCCGCATCCTTCAGCACCGCGCCATGCTCGTCGCCGACCTTGTAGAGCGGAGCCACCTCCTCGCTGGCGAAACGCCCCGCTTCGGCCAGGATCGCGTCGACCAAGTCCTCGCCGAAGTCACCGAAATGCCGGCATCCAGCGCCGGCTTCAGCCCCGCCACGTGCTTGAGCGTAAAGGCGATGTCCTCGACCGGCGCGCGATACATGTCTGCTCCTCCTCCGACCCAGCCAACCGTAACGCATGGCCGACGCGAAACCATGCGTCGATTTCGCACCTTCTTTTTACGTAAACGTCAAACTTTGTCACGCGGATTTTGCATAGACGCCGCTATCCGCGGCGGAGGGAGCCGGCGCCCGATCCATTCAAGGTCCCGTCGCTGTTTAGGCGCTGATCGATCCTCAGCGTATGCTGCGGCCCACCGCCTGCAGCGCCAGGAAGGCTTCGTAGCGGCGGTCGTGCCAAGCGCGGATGTCACCGGACGCAGGTGTAAAAACCTCGCCAAGCCGGGACATGGCAGGCATGGCGCTCGACAGGTCAGGGTAATGCCCGGCCGCGACGGCACCGAGCATCGCGGCGCCCAACAGCACCGGCTCCGGCGACTGCGAGGCGGCGACCGGCAGGCCGGCGGCGTCGGCGAGCAGCTGGCGCGCCAGCGGCGACTGCCCGGCGCCCCCGCTGATGACGATGGTGTCGACGGCAAGGCCGGACGACGCCATCGCCGCAACGATCTGGCGCACGCCGTAGCCCAGACCGCAAAGCCCGGCCACGTAGAGGCCGACGAGACTGTCGACGGAGCGGTCGGTGCCGAGCCCCGCTATCAGGCCGCGCGCGTCCGGATCGGCCAAGGGGGAGCGGTTGCCGAGGAATTCGGGCACGACATGGATGCTTCCCGCGAGCTTGGCGGCCGCCGATAGGTCGGGCGAAGCCGCCGCGGCGGCCGCGGCCAGCCAGTCGACCAGCGATTTGCCTTCCGCCGCGGCGCGCGCGGAAGCCTCGGCTTGCGCCGGGTGAAAATGCACCAGGAGATCGATGGCCGCGCCGGCGGCCGACTGGCCGCCCTCGCTCAGCCAGAACCCAGGCACCATGGCGGAGAAGTAGGGCCCCCAGACTCCGGGCACGAAGGCCGGATCTTGGCTGCTCGCCATAGTGCAGGCCGAGGTGCCCAGCACATAGGCCATGCGCGAGGAAATGGTGCCGGCATCGCCGGAAGCACCCACCGTGCCGACACCGCCGGCATGGGCATCGATCAGCCCGGCGGCGGCGACCGTGCCCGCGACCAGCCCCAGCTCGGCCGCGGCCTTCTCCGTCAGGCCGGCGCCCACCGCCGTGCCTGGGTCGACCACTTCGGTGCCGATGCGGGCAAAACCTTCATCCGCGAGCCCGCCGAGCCCGACGGCATGGAAATAGCTGTCGTCCCAGCGCCGCTCGTGGCCGAGATAGGTCCATTTGCAGGCCAGCGTGCAGACCGAACGGGCGAGGCTGCCAGTGACGCGCCAGGTCAGGTAGTCCGCAAGGTCGAAGAAATGCCGCGCCTTGGCAAAGGTCTCCGGCAGGTTCTCCTTCAGCCACAAAAGCTTCGGGGTTTCCATCTCGGGCGAAATGACGCCGCCGACATAGTCGAGGACGGGATGGCGGAGGGCATTGATGCGCCTGGTCTGATCGAGGGCGCGATGGTCCATCCAGACGATGATGTTTCGATCGCTGTCTCCGGAACGGCCGACCGGCAGCGGCTCGCCATCGTCGCCGATCACCACCAGGGAACAGGTCGCGTCGAAGCCAATACCGCCGATCTCCCGGGGATCGACGCCCGCCTTCGCGACCGCCTTGCGTACGCTGGCGCATACCGCCTGCCAGATGTCGCGGCTGGACTGCTCGGCGATCTCGCCAGGCTCGACGAAGAGCGCGATGTCGCGCTTGGCCGAAGCGAGCAACTCGCCGCGCTCGTCGAAGACGCCGGCGCGCGCGCTGCCGGTGCCTACATCGATGCCGAGGAAGTGGGAAGGCATTGGGGAACCTCAGAAGCGGGGGAGTAGGGGAGTAGGGG
>NZ_RZSB01000371.1:0-5809 GCF_004023285.1 Mesorhizobium sp. M2A.F.Ca.ET.067.02.1.1 | reverse complement strand
GTCTACAAGATCTATTCCGACGGCTTCAAAGGCCTGGATTACTCCGGCGCGGCCGCGCAGAGCATCATCCTGATGCTCTTGATCATCGCGCTCACCATCGTCCAGTTCCGCTTCATCGAGCGGCGCGTGCATTATCGTTGAGGCGGGTCATGGTCGAGCGCACTCCGATCCTCAATTTCTTCACGCATCTCATCCTGTTCGCCGGCTTCGTCTTCTGCGTGGCGCCGTTCGTCATCGTGGCGATCGCCGCCTCGCACAATCTGAAGGACGTCAACGACGTGCCGATGTCGCTGCTGCCGGGCAGCGACTTCTGGGTCAACATCAAGACGGCATGGACGACGGCCGATCTCGGCCCGAAGCTGCTCAATTCCTTCATCATGGCGTTTGGCGTTGCCGCCGGCAAAGTGATCATCTCGGCGCTCACCGCCTTCTCGATCGTCTATTTCCGCTATCCCGGCCGCATGCTGATCTTCTGGTTGATCTTCATCACGCTGATGCTGCCGCTCGAAGTGCGCATCGTGCCGACCTATGCGGTGGTCGCCAACGTGCTCGAGCCCTATCAGACGATCATGGACCTGACAGGGCTGTCCTGGCTGATCGAGAAGATATCGGGGGTTCAAGTCCAGCTCAGCCTGGGGCTGCTCAATTCCTATAGCGGCCTGATCCTGCCGCTGGTCGCGACCGCCACCGGCACGTTCCTTTACCGCCAGTTCTTCCTGACCGTGCCGGACGAATTGACCGAGGCGGCGCGCATGGACGGGGCCGGCGCGCTGCGCTTCTTCGTCGATATCCTTCTGCCGCTGTCGCGCAACAACATGGCGGCGCTCGGCACCATCATGTTCCTGTGGGCCTGGAACCAGTATCTGTGGCCATTGCTCATCACCACCGACCAGTCGCATGCGATGGCGGTGACCGAGTTGAAGCAGCTCATCCCCAATGTCGGCGGCGCGCCGGAATGGCATATCGCCATGGCTGGCACACTGATCATCATGCTGCCGCCTATGATCGTCGTGGTGCTGATGCAGCGCTGGTTCGTGCGCGGCCTGATCGCCACCGAAAAATAAGGAGACAGGAAATGGCCTCCATCACCATTCGCGGCGTCAAGAAGAACTATGCCAAGACGCAGGTCGTGCACGGCGTCGACCTCGATTTCGCCTCGGGCGAATTCGTCGTCATCCTGGGACCCTCCGGCTGCGGCAAGTCCACGCTGCTCAGGATGATCGCAGGGCTGGAAGAGATATCCGGCGGCACGATCGCCATCGACGGCACGGTCGTCAACAAGCTCGAGCCGCGCGAGCGCGGCTGCGCCATGGTGTTTCAGAATTACGCGCTCTACCCGCATATGAGCGTGGCGCAGAACATCGGCTATTCGCTGAAGGTGGCAGGCGTTCCCGCCGCCGAGCGGACGCAGCGCATCCAGGCAGTGGCGCGCGTCCTGGAACTGGAGCACCTGCTCGACCGCAAGCCGATGGCGCTGTCCGGCGGCCAGCGCCAGCGCGTCGCCATGGGCCGCGCCATGATCCGCGAGCCGAAGGTGTTCCTGTTCGACGAGCCGCTCTCCAACCTCGACGCCAAGCTGCGCGTGCAGATGCGTTCGGAAATCCGCAAGCTGCACCGGCGGCTCAATGCCACCTCCGTCTTCGTCACGCATGATCAGGTCGAGGCGATGACGCTGGCCGACCGGCTGGTGGTGATGAATGGCGGCCGCGTCGAGCAGGTCGGCACCCCGGCGGAAGTCTACGGCCGGCCGGCAAGCCGCTTCGTCGCCACCTTCGTCGGCGCGCCGGCGATGAACATGCTCGAAGGCACGGTGGCGCTCGACGGCATTTCGCTGCTCGGCGGCAGCCGCAAGCTCAACGTATCGCGAGCCGGGCTAGCGGTGGGCTCGAAGGTCGCGGTCGGCGTCCGGCCGGAGGCGGTGCGCATGGTGGCGCCGGGGACGCCCGGAGCGCTCGCGGCGACGGTCGACCTCATCGAGGAATTGGGCGCCGGACGTGTCATCTATGTCGATCTCGACGGCGCGCCGTTCTCCGTCGTGACGTCTGAGGCCGTCCACCCCGAACCGGGCAGCACGATCGGCCTGCAGTTCGCCGAATCGGACCTGCACTTCTTCTCCTCGGAGACAGGCGGTAGGCTGGAGGTGTTCAAGGCTTCTGTGCCGGAGCCGGCGCTCCAAGGGTGATCCCTTTCCGTCGGCTTTGCGAACATTTTGATTGAGGGTTCGGGGCATGAAGGTCATCCAGGTTACGGACGTCCATCTCGGTCGTCTGCGCGAGATACGATATGGCGCGAACCTGAATGAGCGGCTCGATCGTTGCATCGACCATATCAATCAGCGCCACAGCGATGGGGCGCTCTGCATCTTCACCGGCGACCTGACCGACGACGGCGAGGCCGACAGCTATGCTGACCTGAAGGCGGCGCTGAGCCGGCTTGCCGTGCCTTACCGGCTGCTGCCTGGAAACCACGACCGGCGCGCCAACCTCATCGCCGCCTTCCCGGAAAACGGGACCGACGGAAACGGTTTCGTGCAGTCGGTTTTCGACACGCCGGAAGGGCGGCTTATTTTCCTCGACAGCCTGGCGGAAGGCCGCGTCACAGGCGAGTTGTGCGACGACCGGCTCGGCTGGCTCGATGCCAGGCTCGCCGAGGTGGCGGGGAAGGCGGCCTATATCTTCCTGCACCATCCGCCGGTCGAGCTCGGGCTTACGCTGCTCGACCCGCTCGGGCTCGAGCAGCCGCAGCGGCTCATCGACGTGCTGACGCGCCACGGCAATGTCCGCTATATCTTCTTCGGCCATGTCCACCGCGACATAGCCGGCACCGTCGCCGGCATTCCGTTCTCGGTGCAACGGGGCCTGCATGCCCGCTTCATGCTGGACGTGGTCGGCGACGAGATGGTCGAGCAGGCGCCGCCCGCCTATTCGATCATCCTGATCGACGGGCAGCGCGTCGTTATCCACAGCCACGACTTTCTCGAGCAATGGCCGCTCTGGTCGCCGGCGACGGGACAACGCGTGCGGTAGATCACTCGAGCAGCAGTGTGGGCGTTCCCTGTCCTTCGACCAGCTTTACCGCTTTCCTATCGAAGGACACGAAGGTTTTGCCGCCGAGCCACTGACCGTCGAACGCTATCACGCCGTCGGCGAAATCTCCGCCGGCGTCGAGCACGGCCAGGCCAGCCTCGATCGTTGGTCGGTTGGCTACGACGTTGCGCATATCGAGGATGCGACGGATCGAGGCTGATATGTCGGGCCGCGCGACCCGGTAGCTTCTGTCCAGCACCCAAACGAACTCGCAGAGCGCTTGAACGCTGATCGCGACCAGTTCGGCCCTTTCCAGGGTCTCGGCTGCGGTCTGCTGCTGCGCTTCGTCGTCCCCGACAATGAGCCACAACAGCACGTTGGTGTCGAGGCTGACCTTCACTCGCGCTCGATTCCGCGCATCCCGCTCGAAGCGCCGGCGTCGGCGATCGCATCGTTGATCTCCTCGATCGAAAGCCGGGCGCCGTTGGTTTTGCCCTTGAGCATCCCGCTCAGCTCTTGCCAGGAGCCCTTGCCCTGGTCGGCTTTCAGCTCCGCCCGGCCACCAGGTAGAAGATCAAGCCTGATCTTGTCGCCGGGCTGGATGCCGAGGTGCTTGAGCACATCCTTCCGGAACGTGACTTGGCCACGCGCTGTAACTGTCAATGTCGTCATGGTGTAGCCTCCGGCTGCTGAAGATAATGCAGAATTGCATTATCTCAAGGCGGACATTAAGCGAATACGTGCGCCTTGCCGGTGACGGTCAGCCGCACGATCTCGCCGATGGACGGCGCGTCCATGCCTGTCCTGCGCAAGACGAGCGGCGTGTTGCCGATGGCGGCCGCGTCCGGCGGATCCGGGCTGTTGAGCAGCCGTACCGCCACGGTGCAGACGGCGCCCGCGAATTCGCAGTCCGTCACCTCGCCGAACAGCATGTCCGGCGTGCCCGACATGCCTTCGCGGGAGGTGAGCTTGAGCAGGATCTGCTCGGGCCGCAGCATGATGCGCGCGACATCGCGCCGTTCCTTCGTATCGACGGCGATGCGGCCGAGCCGCGACACTGCGAAGCCATCCGCGATCCTGGCGGGCACGATGATGGCGTCGCCAAGGAATTCGGCGACCATCCTGTCCTTGGGCTGGAAATAGAGCTCGCGCGGCGTCCCGACCTGCGAGAACAGGCCGTCGCGCATCACCGCCACCTGGCTGGCGAAGGACAGCGCTTCGGCCTGGTCGTGCGTGACCAGGATGGTAGTGATGCCCGCCTCTTCCAGAAGCTCTGCCACCGCTTTGCGCATCGAAGCGCGAAGCCCGGTGTCGAGCGCCGAGAAGGGTTCGTCGAGCAGCATCAGCCGCGGCTTCATCGCCATGGCGCGGGCAAGCGCGACGCGCTGCTGCTGGCCGCCGGAAAGCTCATGCGGCCGGCGTTTCAGGACCGCCTTGTCCAGCCCGACGATATAGGCAAGCTCGACGATATGCTCGGCCCGCTTGTCGGCATTCCGCGCGATGCCGAAACCGATATTGTCGGCGATGCTGAGATGCGGGAACAGGGCACCGTCCTGGGCCACCACGCCGATCCCACGGCGATGCGCCGGCACGGCCGCGTCGCCATTGGCGAGCACCTTGCCGTCAAGCGCGATGCGGCCGCGGTCCGGCGCCTCGAAGCCGGCGATCAGCCTGAGCAAGGTGGTCTTGCCGCAGCCGGACGGCCCGACGATCGCGGTGCGGCTGCCGCTTTCGACCTGAAGGTCGACACCGGCCAGCGCCGTCACCGGACCATAGTTCTTGGCGACATCGCTCAGTTCGAGAAAGCTCATCGTCCGGCCATCCGCTTCGACTGGACGTAGAGCCACCAGGTCATCGGCAGCGACATCGCCACCATGATCAGCGCGTAAGGAGCGGCGGAGGCGTAGTCGATCTCGCTGCTGTAGGACCAGAAGGCCATCGCCAGGGTGCGGGTGCCGTTGGGCGCCAGCATCTGGGTGGCGGTGAGCTCGTTGGTGATGCCGAGCGCCACCATCGCCATGCCGGCCGCGGCGCCGGGCGCCGACAGGCGGATGGTTGTCGCCCACAGTGCCTTGACTGGCGGCCGGCCGAGGCTGGAAGCGGCACGCTCCAACTCCACCGGAGCCTGCGCGATCGAAGCGCGCAGGCTTATCAGCGCGCGCGGCAGGAACATCAGCGCATAGCCGAACAGGATGGTGAACAGCGTCTGGTAGAGCGGCAGCGCGACGCGTACGGTGATCGTCACCAGCGCCAGCGCAATGACCACGCCCGGCAACGCGCCGACGATGTAGTTGCAGCCCTCGAGCAGGCGCTGCAGCCGGCCTGGCGCGCGGATCGAGATCCAGGCCATCGGCATGGCGGCAACCGTCGCGAGCACAGCGCCGACGATGGCGAGGAACAGCGTCTGGCCGAGCGCCAGGCCGATCTCGTCCCAGCGCCAGACATCCGCGCCGCCGGCGAGCAGCCAGCGGCCGACAGTGACGAAGGGCACGCCGAGCGACAGCAGTGCGACACCGGCCGGCAAAAGCAGGCAAGGCAGGGCGGCGCGGCCGAGGCGGGCACGCTGCTGCTTGCGCGCGGCGCCGGAACCGACACGCGCATAGCGCTCCTCGCCACGTATCATCACCTCGAGGGCGAGCAGGAAAAGGGAGCAAGCCACAAGCACGGCGGCCAGCATGTTGGCGGCCGGGCCGTTGAAGGTCGACTGGAACTGGTCGACGATCGCGGTGGTGAAGGTGTCGAAGCGAATGAAGACATAGAGGCCATATTCGGCCAGAAGATGC
>NZ_RZSB01000370.1:0-5825 GCF_004023285.1 Mesorhizobium sp. M2A.F.Ca.ET.067.02.1.1 | reverse complement strand
TGCCTCCTGTGCAAGCAGCGCGATCGGCATTTTGCATCAGTTCCTCACCCTCCCCACAAGGGGAAGGGTGAGGAACTGATGCAAAATGCCGATCGCGCTGCTTGCACAGGAGGCATTCGACGGGCTTTGCTCCCCGCGAGAAAAGATTCGCGGGAGGCATTCATGAACACGGTCACGATCGGCGCAAAAGGCATCTCCGTCTCGCTCGATCTCGCCGTCGGCCATATCGCCGCCATGGACATCGAGGCCGATGGCCGCGTTCTGAAGCCGCTGCATCGCGCGCCCTGGGTCGGCGCGCCGCGCGAGACATTGCCCGCGAACCTCCCGGAAGGCACGGTGCGCCTCTCCGGCGATTTCCTCTGCTCACCCTTCTCCGCCAGCGACGTCGAGGCGGCACCCCTGCATGGCTGGCCGGCCAACAGCGAATGGGACGTCGTCGAAAACGGCGCCATTGCCGGCGGCTGGCGGGCCGTGTTCCGGCTGCGCCGCAAGGTGATGGGCGCCGCCGTCGACAAGGTTTTTACCCTGCGCGACGACCATCCTTTCCTTTACCAGGAGCACGTCTTCTCCGGCGGCTCCGGCGCCATCTCCGTCGCCCATCATCCGATGACGGTCATGCAAGGCGGCGGCCGGCTCGCCTTCTCGCCCAAGCGCGTCGCTGTCACGCCCCCAACGCCGCTGGAGCCCGACCCGGCGCGCGGCCGCTTCATGCTTGCCTATCCGGCCCGCGCCGCCGACCTCACGCAGTTTCCGCTCGCCGCCGGCGGCACCACCGACCTCACCGACTACCGCATGGAAGACAGGCGCGAGGATTTCGTCACGCTGGTCGAGGCGGATCACGGCGGCCCGGGCTGGACGGCGATCGCGCGGCGCGCGGAGAAGGACCTGGTTCTGGTGCTGAAGAACCCGGCCGAACTGCCGGTGACGATGCTGTGGTTCTCGAATGGCGGCCGCGACTACGCGCCCTGGAGCGGCCGCCATCTCGGCGTGCTCGGCATCGAGGACGGCCGCAGCGCGATCGGCCATGCCGCCTCGCTCGGCGACAATTGGCTGAAGCATGAAGGCATGGCCACGGCCTTCGCGCTGGCTGAAGGGCGGTCGGTGTCGTTTCGCCATGTCATCGGCGCGGTTCCGTCCGCCGAGGCCGAGGCGCCGGCCGAGATTGAGGCAGTGGCCGATCGTTTGCGCGTTCTTGCGCCGAACGGCGCGGTGAAGGAGGCGCCGTTCGACAGCGGCTTCCTGCGCATCGGGCGTTCAGCTCCGGCGTAGGGGTTCAGGCGGGGGCGCCTGGGAGTTCGTCATTCCAGGGCGGAGCCCGTGGATGACGAAGGGGGCAGGCGTTCCGGCCAATTTCGAAAGCGGGAGGCTGCCGAACAAGCGGTCGAGCCTCAGTCACCAAGAGCAGGTTTGAAATTTCCACCGACACCCGCCAAAATGCCGGCCGCACCCTTACCGAAGAGGCGCCGATGTCCGAGATCGCCCATATCACTGCCGCCATCTTCAAGCGCGCCGGCAAGGCCAAGCGCTTCGTCGTCGCCATTGCCGGTCCGCCGGGCTCCGGCAAGTCGACACTGTCGGCGAACCTGCATGAGCTTCTGCCCGAAGGCACATCCGAGGTCGTGCCGATGGACGGCTTCCACTATGACGACATCATCCTCAACCGCCGCGGCCTGCGTCCGCGCAAGGGCGCGCCGGAAACGTTCGACTTCGCCGGCTTCGAGACGCTGTTGAAGCGCATCCGCTCCGGCGAACCCGACATCGCCATTCCGGTGTTCGACCGCAGCATCGAACTGTCGCGCGCGGCGGCCGAGATCGTTTCCGCCGACACCAAGTTCATCCTGGTCGAGGGCAATTACCTGCTGCTCGACGAGGAGCCGTGGACGCGGCTGGCGCCATTGTTCGATTTCACCATCTTCGTCGACGTGCCGCGCAATGAGCTCGAGCGCCGGCTGATGGAGCGCTGGCGCGAGCATGGCAAGTCGGATGAGGACGCCCGCGCCTGGATCGCCTCCAACGACATGCCCAACATCGAGCGCGTGCTGGCGCGGCGCCGGCCGGCCGACATGGTCATCGGTCAATGACGGGTCATTGATCAATGATGCTGGTGATTGGTTAACCTGCTCAATTTTCGATATTTTCGGACGGGAACTTTAAGGTTTTCACGCCGTTATCAGCCTATCCCGAATTGTCCGGCGCCGGAGCAATTCCAGGGGAGCGGACAACCGCTTTCCGTCCGGAATTGCGAAAAGAAGCGAGCAGGAACTGTCAGATGGCAACCAACAGCAGAAAGCCCGTGGCCAAAAAAACCAGGGCCACCCAATCCAGGACGACGCAGGCCAAGGCGGGCGCCGGCCCGGCGATCGCCGAGCGATCGAAAGACGCCAAGCCGGCTTTCGGCAAGGCGGCGCCGAAGAAAGTGACGCCAGGCGTGGCCCACAAGGCCGCGGCCCGTAAGGTCGCGGCCCATAAAGTCGAGGCTAAGAGCGCGAAACATCCCAAGTCGGCGGCAAAGAAATCGGGTCCGATCCGCGCCGTGGCAAGCGTCGCCACAGGAGCAGTCGTCGCGACTGCGCGGCTTGCGGCCTCTATGCTCGGCCGCAGTGGTGCCAAGGCCAAGACGAAATAGCCCTTTTTGCGCGATTCGGGACGGCGAAGTCGCCGAGCCGGACCTTCGCGATTGGCGGTCAAGACAGCTCGGTCGTCATTCCAGGGCGGAGCAAGGAGCGAAGCGACGCGCGCAGACCCTGGAATCCATGCCATGACGCTAAAGCGTTGCTGCAGTTACAGAATTCTGCACCGTTGCACTCTACGGCAGCGGCCACGGCATGGATACTCGGGTCAAGCCCGAGTATGACGACGCATGGGGGTTTCGGCTAATCTCCAACGTGGGCGCTAGCCGCGCCCGCTTAGCCCACCGCTACCTGCAGCCAAAGCGCCGAGCGTCGAAACCAGCCCGGCATGGGCGCGCCGGCAGGACTTTTGTGCCGCACGCCTTTACCTGAACCGTCTTCAGCCCTTCGCCGGAATGGTGAGGCCCCTTTTCACCGCCGGCCGCGCCAGGCCGCGCTCCAGCCATTCGGCGACTGTCGGGAAATCATCGAAACCGACCAGCTCGCGCGCTTCGTAGAAGCCGATCAGGTTGCGCACCCAGCCCAGCATCGACACATCGGCGATGGTGTAGTCGTCATCCATGATCCACTTGCGGCCCTTCAGCCGCGTTTCAAGCACGCCGATCAGCCGCCGCGATTCGTCGCGGTAGCGTTCGAGCGGCCGTTTGTCGGAGATCTCGCGCCCAGCGAATTTGTGGAAGAAGCCGACCTGCCCGAAGATCGGGCCGATCGCCGCCATCTGGAAGAACACCCACTGGATCGTCTCGTAGCGCCGTGCCGGATCGGCGGGAATGAGCTTGCCGGTCTTGTCGGCCAGATAGAGCAGGATGGCGCCGGACTCGAATAGGCCGATCGGCTTGCCGCCGGGGCCGTCCGGGTCGATGATGGCCGGTATCTTGCCGTTCGGGTTGAGCGACAGGAATTCCGGCGTCCAGCTCTCGTTCTTGCCGATATCGACATAATGCGGCTCATAGGGCAGGCCGATTTCCTCCAGCGCGATCGAGACCTTCACGCCATTTGGCGTCGTGGCCGAATAGAGCTGCAAGCGGTCGGGCTGCTTGGCCGGCCAGCGCTTGGCGATCGGAAAGGCGGACAGGTCGGTCATCGGAAACTCCGGATAGGGACTGGCGCCGGGCGGCGCTCACAATGGGTGGCAAAGAATACGGCGGGGTGAGGAAGAATTAGGTCCCCGGCCGGCCGGGATCAATACACCAGCCACCGGCGGCCGATGCACATACAGTCAACCGGGATTGTGATCAGACCGCCTTGAAGGCCAGCACCGCATTGGTTCCGCCAAAGGCGAAACTGTTGCTGAGCGCGGCGCGTATCTTGCGCTCGCGCGCCGTGTTGGGCGTTACGTCGAGGTCGCATTCCGGGTCGGGCTCGCGATAATTGGCGGTCGGCGGCACGATGCCGTCGCGGATCGCCATCACGCAGGCGATCATCTCCAGCCCGCCCGAAGCGCCGAGGCAATGCGCATGCATCGACTTGGTCGAGGACACTGAGAGCGAAGGGGCGTGGTTGCCGAAGACGCGCTTGATCGCGGCGGTCTCGATCTGGTCATTGGCCTTGGTGCCGGTGCCATGCGCGTTGAGGTAGTCGACGTCTTCCGGATTGAGCCCGGCATCCGCCAGGCAGAAACGCATCGCCGCTTCCGGTCCCTCGACGGTCGGCGCGACGATGTCGGAGGCATCGGCGGAAAGCCCGACGCCGGCGATCTCGGCCAGGATGGTGGCGCCGCGCGCCATCGCCTGATCGTAGCTTTCCAGCACCGCCATGCCGGCGCCTTCGCCAAGCACGAGGCCCGCGCGGTCGGCCGAGAATGGCCGGCACGTGTCGGGCGAAAGCACCCTGAGCGCCTCCCAGCCCTTGAGCACGCCCCACACCAGCGGCGCTTCGGTGCCGCCGGCAACCATCACGTTGGCGCGGCCGAGCCTGATCTGGTCGACCGCCGTGGAAATTGCATGGTTGGCCGATGAGCAGGCCGAGGTGGCGCCGAACACAGGGCCGCGCAGCCCGAGCGCCATGCTCACCTGCCCGGCGGCCGCGCCCGGCATCACTTTCGGCACGGTGAAGATGGCGGCGCGGTTGCGCCCCTCGAGCAGGATCGCGCGGTAATTCTCCTCGATGGTCTCGAAGCCCGCGACGCCGATGCCGACGATTGCGCCCATCCGGTAGGTGTTGTCGGCATGTGCCGTCAATCCGGACTGCCGCATGGCCTCGCGCGCGGCGATCACCGCCAGCAGGCTGAAACGGTCCATCGACACGACCTGCTTGCGGTCGATGCCATGTTCGGGCAGTTCCTTGATTTCGCAGCCGGTCTTGACCTTGAGGTCATGCAGCGACGGATTGTCGATCGGGCCGATCGCCGAGCGGCCGGCGCGCATGGCGTCCCACATCGCCGGCGCATCGTTGCCGAGCCCGCAAATCCCGCCAATACCGGTGATAACGACGCGTTTTTGCATGCAGTCAGGCTTTTTTCGCGATCAGTTCGCGAACCGCCTCGACCATGTCGCCGACGTTCTTCAGGTTGCTCCAGGCATCGACCGTGTTCATCTCGATCTCGATGCCGTACTTCTCCTCGAGATCGAAGATGATCTCGGTCAATTCCAGCGAATGGATGCCGAGCGTTCCGAGATCGGTGCTGGCGGTGATTTCCTCACCGCCGGTGTCGGCATGCGCTTTGATCTTTTCGATGATCTCGGTCGTCAGCTGGTCAGCCATTCGGTTCCTTCCCTGTCGTTTTCCGACGCCAACTGATCAGCGCCCTTTTTTGGTCCCCGGATCCAACAACGCCGTTGCCCTTACCTCGCCAGACACCGCGCGACCGCTCCAGGGTGGCTTCCCTCTATAGAAACCAAAACGATGTCAAGCAACAAGCGATATATCGACAATGCCGCCGGAGTGCTTAACCTGGAAACGTGGACACGATCGACAACGCCCTGACACCCCCGCCCGCCTCGCCTTTGGCCGGCGCTCCTTTGCCTGCCGCGCAACGTGTTGCCGGGCGAGCCAGGCTTTTCTGCGGCAAGAGCGATGGCCGGACGCGCCTGCAGCGGCTCTACCAGGACGGATCGGCCAAGATCCGCCTGCCGGCGGTGCAGGGCGATCCGCTCGAGGCAGTGCTCATCAACACGGCCGGCGGAATGACCGGCGGCGACCGCCTCGGCTGGACGATCGAAGTCGGCGCCGAGGCCTCCGCCTCCATCACCACCC
>NZ_RZSB01000036.1:0-18771 GCF_004023285.1 Mesorhizobium sp. M2A.F.Ca.ET.067.02.1.1 | reverse complement strand
GACCAGGCGAGCATATCCGTAGATGGTCATCATCCGGATATCTTTTTGGCTGCCGATGATCGTGCGCAGCGTGCCGCCGTACTGGCCGGGCTGCCGGCCCATCGCAGCGAGGTTCACCACGCGCGGGCTCTTGGGCAAGCGTTTGGCGAGTGCCGGCAGCGCCAGGGCCTTCAGCAGCGGCTGAAGAAATTCCGGCTCCAGATCGCCGGCGCGCAACGTGCTCGGCACAAATGCCGAAGCCATGAGTCCAAGGACGGTGCGCCGGCTGATCAATGGCGTAGCTCGCTGGCATCGGCCGAGCGTCGGGCCAGAACAAGGTGGCCGCCGCCAAGATCGAGCGGCGACAGCACGTCCTCTTCGCCCTCGTCGCGGAATTGCGGTCCCCATGCGCTGGTGTCGGAAGCGCCGCTGAGCTTCAGCGTCTTGAAATCCATCGGCCTGTCGAGATCGGGGAAAGGTACTGCGGCGACCAGTGAGCGCGTGTAGGGGTGGATCGGTTTCCTGAGCAGAATTTCGCGCGGCGCTAGCTCGACGATACGCCCGCCGCACATCACCGCGATGCGGTCTGCCATGTAGTCCACCACCGCCAGGTTATGGGATATGAACAGATAGGTCAGTCCCAGTTCCTTCTGCAGGTCCTTCAGAAGGTTCAGGATCTGCGCCTGGACGGAGACGTCGAGCGCTGAAACCGGCTCGTCGCAGATCAGCAGTTCAGGCCCCAGCGCCAACGCGCGCGCGATGCCGATCCGCTGACGCTGCCCGCCTGAGAAACTGTGCGGATAACGCTTGATGAAGCGCGGATCGAGCCCGATTGCCTGCATCAGGTTCTTGACCATGGCTAACCGGGACGCGGCATTGCCCCGCTGATGGATTTCCAGCGGCTCGCTCAAGATGTTCTCCACCGTCATGCGAGGTGAAAGCGACGAAACCGGGTCTTGGAAGACCATCTGGATTTTCGCGCGCAGCATGTGCAGGGCGTCTCCCTCGCCTGCTAGGACGTCGATCGGTCGATCGCGGCCGTTGAAGATCACAGAACCACCGCTAGGGGTGACAGCCCGCATGAGGATCTTGCTGACGGTGGTTTTGCCGGAACCGCTTTCGCCGACCAGACCCAGGCATTCACCCCGCTTGATGTCGAAACTCACGCCGTCGACGGCGCGAACAGAGGTTTGATGATCCCCACCGAACCATCCGGACTTGCGGATGGTGAAGGTCTTTGTCAGATCCCTGACCGACAGCAGGATGTCGTCCGGCCCCTTCGATGCCGGCGCGGTCTGCTTGCCGAGCAGGTTCCCGACATTCACCGGCACCTCGCGCAGCGCCTTTAGCCTTTCACCAGGCTTCAGGTCGAAATGCGGAACGGCTGCCATCAGGCCCTTAAGGTAAGGATGGCCTGGCCGGCGGAATATCGCCTCGACGGGTCCCGCCTCCATGATCTCGCCATGGTACATGACCACCACCTCGTCGGCGACATTGGCGACCACGCCGAGGTCGTGCGTGATCAGCAGCATCGCCATGTTCAGCTTGGTCTGAAGCCCGCGCAGCAATTGCAGGATTTGCGCTTGGATGGTGACGTCCAACGCCGTCGTCGGCTCATCGGCGATCAACAGGGCGGGCCGGCAGATAAGCGCCATGGCGATCATGGCGCGCTGACGCAATCCTCCGGAAAGTTCGAAGGGATACATGTCATAGGCGCGCTTGGGATTGGGAAAGCCGACAAGGCTGAGCATTTCCTCGGTCCGCGCCTTGCGCTGCGCCCGAGCCATGGGCGTATGAATCTGCAGGGATTCGCTGACCTGGTTGCCGATCGTGTGCAGCGGCGACAGCGATGTCATCGGCTCCTGAAAGATTTTGCCGATGCGGCTGCCTCTCAACGCCCGGATTTCGGGCCCATCACGCGACATCTTGAGGATATCCTGCGTCGTGCCGGGCTTTTCAGGATCGGAAAACAGGATCCGGCCGCGAACATGGGCTGTGTTCGGCAAAATGCCCATCACGGCCTGGCTGAGAACCGATTTTCCGGAACCGGACTCGCCCACAAGCGCGGTAACCTTACCGGGCAGGACGCGAAGATTTGCGCGCCTGACGGCATGCAACGGCCCCCCCATGATGGCAAAAGAGATGCCAACGTCTTCGATCCGCAGCAGATCGACACTCGAATTCATTCTCACACCAGCCCCACTCTGGTAGCTCTCCAGAAAGCGAGACTAGCGCATTGCCAGCGCAGAGCAACTTGGATTCGAAGCGGTGGTCAGTGGCGGAACCGACGACCGAACTGGCTACCAAAGGCGATCGGGCCAGATCGCGGCGGTTTACTGGAGCTTACTCGGGTCGCCCGCCGCCATCCGCGCGGCGTCGCGGTGAAGCAGCATGACCTGCTCGGCGTCCGATCTTCGGCCGTGAATCGGCTCCGGCGCACCGTCTTCATCGAGTGCGAGAGCTCCCGACAGATCTGGTGAAAGCACCGTCAGCTTCTGCTTGATGCCAGCCAGTTCCTCGTTGCCGAGCGTCAGCCATTTGTTGGCACCGCAATAGCCGGCGAAGTCTTTGCTGGCCAGAACGCTGTGCGGATATTTCTTGGTCAGGGTCTGGAGGCGCTGGACCTCGTTCACAGCCGAGCCGAAGACAGAGAATGTGAGCCGGTCGGTGAGCCCGACATTGCCAAACATCACATTGCCGACATGCAGGCCGATACCAAATTTGATGTCGGACAACCCCTGCTCTTTTCGGCGCAGGTTGAGATCCATCATGCGTGCGCTGGCCTTGTGGGCGGCCGCAAGCGCAGCCTGGCAGGCGATCTCGGACTGCGAACGATGCCTTTCGCAAGGGTAGACGGCAATGAAGCCATCACCGATGAAACTCATGATCTGCCCGCCGTTGCGATTGAAAGGTGCGGCAACGGCGTCGAAAAACTGGTTCAGCGTATCGATATAGACTTCGCGGCCTGAAGTTTCGGCAAGCCTCGACGACCCGCGCATATCTCCCATTACCAGTGCGGCCCGAATTGTATCGCCCTCGCCGCGCTTGATCTGGCCGTCAAGCACGCGCCTGCCAGCGTCGCCGCCGAGATAGGTCGTCATCATGTTGTCGGCGAGCTTGGTCAGCACCGCCATCTTGGTGGCAATAGCGAGATGGCTCTGGATGCGCAGCAGCGCCGAAATCATGCTGTCGCTGAAGCCCGCGGCGCTGTCGGTGGACCAAGACCCCATCATGCCCTGACTGGTGTTGCCGCTGAAGGGATGGACGAAAGCCATGTAATCGGTGATGCCCATAAGCCGGAGGTCATCGAAAACAGGAAACTCCGATAGCACCGACGGGTCGAGCCGGCGTCGCAGATGGTCGAGCTTATTGCTGAGCAGATGGTAGTATGGACTGGTCAGGAATCTTTCAGACGGCACACCGGCCTCCTTGCGGAAGCCTTCCACTTCCATGCCCTGGCCGCGAACCCAGGTGAAGCCAAGCGCGTCATAGAGCGGATGAAGCATCGAGAAGCTCAAATGCACCCGCTTCAGCGGCAGGCCGGCAGCAGCCAGCCGTTCGCAAAAGCCATTTACCAATGTTTCCAGGTCGTTGCCCGCCAGCGCCGATTCGTTCAGCCAATCGGCAACCTTATCCATGAGGATGGTGGAGATTTCTGCGTACGATGTGCTCATGCTATCTCGAAACCCGTCGGAAGACGGAACCATTATCTTCTGATCTGTCATAACACAGTCCGTCAACGACCCAACGATAAGACACCCGAAGTCAACAAGCCGGCCTCGGCGGCAAACGCGGCGAAGAATATCCCGGATGACTACCCTTGCGGCCAAGGGGAAGGCGTAAATGCATCTGTATTCCGTGGCGTTATGTGGCGAGTCAGCCGACGCAGTGCAACCACGATCCTGACACCGCGCAAGAAATTCGCCGGCTCAGATGCCGTCAGGCCTTCACCACCGTCTCTCGGTCCAGCCCGAGGCGGCCAAAAACATTGCGCGTGTCGACGATCAGAGGAGCGTGATCAGCGATCGTCTGATAGTCGATCGCGTCGTGGTCGGTTGCAACGACGACAGCATCGAAATCTTTCAGGGCCGCCTCGGTCAATTCGACCGAGCGGCGCCCCTTGATCGCCATATGCTCTCGTGTGGTCGGTATCTCGATAACATGCGGATCGTGGAATTCCGCCTTGCCGCCCCAATCCTCGATGAGTTCAATGAGCCGCAATGAAGGGCTTTCGCGGATATCGGGCACATTCTTCTTATAGGCGAGCCCGACGATGAGAATGCGCGAGCGGCTGAGCGCCTTGCCGCACCGCTGGTCCAGCGCCTTCGCCAGCTCATCGACCACATGACGCGGCATGGCCGTGTTGATCTCTGCCGCGAGCTCGATGAAGCGGGTCGGCAATTCGTATTCGCGCGCCTTCCACGTAAGGTAGAAGGGATCGATCGGAACGCAGTGCCCGCCAAGTCCGGGGCCAGGATAGAACGGCATGTAGCCGAAGGGCTTGCTCTTTGCCGCCTCGATCACCTCCCAGATGTCGATGCCCATCGCACCGAGCACGACCTTCAACTCGTTGACGAGAGCTATGTTGACCGAGCGGAAGATGTTTTCCGTCAGCTTGACCGCTTCGGCGGTCGCGGTGGTCGAAACCGGAACGACGGTCTTGACCACGCCATGGTAGAAAGCCTGCACGAGCGTCGCCGCTTCAATGCCGTCGCCTGCCACGACCTTAGGAATCGTCGCGACTTCAAAGCTGCGGTTGCCGGGATCCTCGCGTTCGGGCGAGAAGCCGAGGAAGAAGTCTATCTTCGACCGCAAGCCGGTTTCTTCCAATATGGGCTTGATCACGTCGTCGGTGGTGCCGGGATAGGTGGTCGATTCCAGCACGACGAGCTGGCCTGGACGCAGATGCTTGGCGATGGTGCCTGCTGTGTTCCTGACAAAGGAGAGATCCGGCTCACGGTTTTTCGTCAGCGGTGTCGGAACGCAGATGATGATGACCTCGCAGACGGCCAGTTCCGCAAAATCCGCAGTGGCGCGGAACCGTCCGCTCGCCACCTGGCCGGCAAGGGCTGTCGACGTCACCGCCTCGATGTAGGATTGGCCGTTGTTCAGGCTCTGGACCTTGTGGGCTTCGATGTCGAAGCCCGAAACCGGGAAGCCCGCGCGTGCGACCGCAACCGCCAGCGGCAATCCGACATAGCCCAGTCCGATCACGCCGACTTGCGCGGCGCGCGTCGAAATCCGGTTTAGAAGATGGTCATATATCGATCGTGAGGCGTCCAAAAATCTGCTTTCCCGTCAATTCGGACAGGCTTGTCCGTTCCCGTGGCGAGGCTCACTTGGTCCCAGGACCATAGCGGAGGCATATTGCGGAAGATCGGTTTCCGCAAGCCGTCATCAAACCGGCACCTTCGCCTTCAGGCTTGCGGCAGCCATCGCATAGCCGCCGGCAGCGCCATCGATGAAATGAAGGTGATCGCGCTGCAGCGGCGAAGCGACGAGACATGTCATCAAGGCCGATTTCTGGCGGTGAAAGCCATAGGTGCAGATGCCCGCCTGTTCCGCCTGTTTCAGCCGGTTTTCGATCCGTTGCAAGACGTCGGCGTCAACATCGATGGTCATCTTCAAGCCGTCGTCGAACTTCCGGAAGTCCGAATTGCTGGCCACTTCACGTTTATAGACCTTCGGATCGAAACCGCCGATCGTCCAGCCACATCGATCGGTGACAGCCGTAAGCGTCATGAGGAACACAACCCACAGCTTCGTCAGCCACCGCCGTCCAGCCGGCCCGGTGGCCCGCGCCTCGAGATCGAGACCGGCGGGCAGTAAACTGTAGGCCGGCCCGTCCGCCGGTACGGGGTGGCCATCGCGCTCCTGCCTGCCGGCAAGGGCGATGATATCGGAAACCAGCAACTGAAAGCCGCGCAAGTCGCGCGACGCCCCTGGTATGGCTATGATCGAGACGATTTCGCCATGTCGGGCCTCGATCGGGTTCCAGCGGCAGGAGAGGCCGGTCAGGTCCGGCCGCGCGCCGGCCGGCGCGGGATCGATGCCGTAGCGCCCCGCTTTCATCTCGGCTTCCGCCCAACTGCCGCCACCGCCGGCGAACATGGCATAGAAGACCGCTTCGGAGGCCTGGAACCTCGCCACGCGAACGTCGAGCCCTTGCGCTCTTATATCCCTTATCGGCACGATTGCGGCACGCAGGGCTAGGTCCAGTTCTTCCGCCACCCATCTCTGGACAGCGGCAAGCGCGTTGCGGGCGATCTCCAGCGCCGAGCCGGGAAACGCCACGAGCGCGCCGTCGCCGCCAAAGACAAAGGGAAAATCTTGCCGACCCAGCGCATTGAGCAGCGCCGAAATGACGCTGGCGCCGGCCATATTGACCGTTTTATAGCCCCCAGCCTCGATCGCCTTGGTCGAGCCGACGATGTCGGCGGTGGCCAGCGCCCAGTCATCGGGGAGAGGCCGATAGTTGTCGATATCGGCAACGCTTTCGAACTTTGCGAAGACCGGCAGAGAAGCGACAAACGGGTCCGACGCGGCAGCTGTTTCCATGGGCATCAGATAGCATATTCCACTGCTTGAAGGGTGAAGTCGATCATGCTTCGAAATTGACTTGCGCCAGCTTTCTGATGATAGGGTCCGGCGATGCGAATTGCCTTCTACGCACCACTGAAGTCACCCAATGATCCCGTTGCCTCCGGCGATCGTCAGATGGCACGGACGCTGATCAAGGCGCTGGAGCACGTGGGGCATAACGTCGAACTGGCATCCGAATTGCGCTTCTATCTACGCGAACCAGAGCCGAAAAGTTTCGATGCGCGCAAGATCGAGGCCCGGGAAGAAGCCGCGCGGCTGACAAGGCTTTGGGCTCGTGACGGCAAGCCCGATCTCTGGTTCACTTATCATCCCTATTACAAGGCGCCCGACCTGATCGGGCCCGAGCTGACGGCGGCCTTTGCTGTCCCCTATGCGACAGCGGAAGCCTCCTATTCGAGGCGGCGCAACGCCGGTTTGTGGGCTGATGCACAAGCTTTGGTGGCGCGAGCCGTCGAACAGGCGGCGCTGAACATCTGCTTCACGCAAAGGGACCGCCAGGGACTGGCGGATGCGGTACCCGGCGCCACTTTCGGCATGCTTTCGCCCTTCATCGACACATCGGCATTCCGTGAAACGCCGGCACGGGGTTGTCCGACACGCCTCGTTACCGTCGCCATGATGCGCCCGGGCGACAAACTCGAAAGCTATCGCATGCTGGCGCAAGCGCTCGGCTCGATCGGTCACCTGCCCTGGACCATGTCGGTCGTCGGGGACGGGCCTGCCCGTGACGAGGTCAAAGCGCAATTTGCCGGCTTGCCCGCCAACCGTATCGAATGGCTTGGCGCGATTGAGCCGGCCGCCGTGCCGGATGTCCTCTACAGTGGCGGAATTTACGTCTGGCCGGGTTTCGGCGAGGCCTATGGCGTTGCCTATCTTGAAGCGCAGGCCGCCGGCCTGCCGGTGGTGGCTCAGGACATCGCCGGCGTGCCGGAGGTCGTGCGGGATGGCCGGACCGGGTTCCTGACCCCGCCGGGCGATTTGACGGCGTTCGCTTCAGCCATTGAAAGGCTTCTGGCCCGCAACGACGAAAGAACCGTCATGGCCGCAGAAGCCAGACGTTTCATCCTCGAAGAACGCTCCCTCGGTGCTGCGGCAGCGCGTCTCGCCGAACTTATTGCGAAGATCCCGGTTTCATGACGTCCGATCAGATCTGGCAACCCTTGGTGAAAGAACTGGCGCGCTGGCAGCGGGCGGACCGCAAGGCAGAGTTCTGGCTGCGCGACGATGACGCCGTGGATCCGACGCCTGCGCTTGATCGGCTGCTCGACCTCACCGGTCAATTCGCAATTCCGGTCACTCTGGCCGTCATTCCGGCCCTGACTGATGGGAAGCTGGTCGCCCGGCTTGACGAGGCGCCGCATGCCACAGTCGCCATCCATGGCTGGGCGCACCGAAATCATGCGTCGGAGGGCCAGAAAAAGCAGGAGCTCGGCCCGCAGCGGCCACGCGAGGCGGTGCTCGATGATCTGGCTCGCGGGCTGTCGCGCATAACCGGCCTGCACGGCGCACGTGCCGTTCCGATGCTGGTGCCGCCCTGGAACAGGATCGACGCCGGCTTGGTATCCGAGCTTGGATCGATGGGATTTGCGGCATTGTCGGTCTATGGGTCGCCGAAGCCGGCTTCGCTGGCGGTCGTCAACAGCAATGTCGACATCATGGATTGGCATGGCACGCGCGGTTGCCGCGATCACGGCATATTGGTTCAGGCCATCATCGCGCAATTGCGACAGGCATTCGACGGCGGCGAACCGGTCGGCGTGCTCGCCCACCATCTCGTACACGATGAATCGGCCTGGCTTTTCCTGGAACGGCTGTTCACGGTCACCGCACAGACTGAAGCCTGCGCATGGCTTCCGATCAGGACATTGATCGGGCGCGGCGCCGGCAAAGGAAAATAGCTCAGCGCGCTTGGTGCGATAAGACTGGAAATTCGAGCGTCTGGCCATCCCGCGCGGCAAAAGCGCCGGCAAACCTGTCCTTGGCCAGTTTCTCGATCTCGCCCAGTTCCTCGTCGGTGCGTGCCGGATCGTGGTGAACCAGCGCAAGCTCCCGCGCGCCGGCCGCCTCGCAGAGCTTGACCCCCTGTTGCCATGTCGAGTGCCCGTTGCCGCGGTAGCGCTCCATTTCCTCCTCGGTGTAGGTGCAATCGTAAATGACGAGGTCGGCATCTTCGATGAGGTCGAGGACCGCCTGATCAAGCTTGCCCGGCTCGTGTTCGGTGTCGGTGATCACCGCCACGACGCGGCCGCCCCATTCGACCCGATAGCCTATACAGCCACCGGGATGGGTTAGGCTGCCGGTTCGGATCACCACCCCTTCGCGCGGCCGAAGAATGTCTCCTGATACGAAATCGCGGTAGTCGAGGCTTGCCTTGCAGACGTCCAGTCTCACCGGAAACCAAGGCGGCCGCATGAACTCATCGACAATCTGCTGGGTCGTCATGCGTCCTGCAAGATGCCCGGACCAAAGCCTGACTTTGACGCTGCGGTCGTAGATCGGCTTAAAAGCCGGCAGTCCGATGATGTGGTCGTAATGGCAGTGGGTGAAAAACAGGTCGAAATCGGTTACGCCCGACGCCCGAAGCGCTCGGCCGGCAGGCGGCAGGCCGGAGCCCGCGTCGAAGAGAATCGTATGCTTACCGCATCGCATCTCGATGCAGATCGTGTTGCCGCCATAGCGGGAGAATTCTGGCCCCGATACCGAAATGCTGCCGCGCACCCCCCAAAACTTGACCAGGAAAACCTCGTCCTCCATGCTGCTCCTTCGCGGTCCAGTCGCCCATGCTAGCCGGAGCCATCACGACGGCGAGGATTAAGTGCGCGTCACTGGTTACTTGGCGCTCCGTGCGTCGATCAGATCCGCGGTCGTATGGCTTAGGCGATCGGCGAGGACCCGCACCATTTCGATGGTCATTTCCGGGAACTCCCTCATGAGCCTCAGGAAATGATCCTTGCGAATTCTCAAAGCTTCCACCGGACTTGCAGCTCTGACGGTGGCCGTGCGAGAGCTGTTGCACAATATGGCGATCTCGCCAACGATCGAATTTGGCAGCAGTTCGGCAACTTTTATCGGTCCGTTGTCGGAATCGACCAGAATATCCGCCTTGCCTGAAAGGATGACATAGGCGGCATCTCCCTCGTCGCCTTGCCGGAAAAGAATCTGGCCGGCGCTGTAGCTGACGCGATCGGATGTGAACGCAAGCAGCTTGAGCTTTGCCGACTCAATGCCGGAGAACAAGGGAACGCGTTGCAGCATTCCAACCTCATCCTTGAGCAGCATTGTCGCAAACCTCCCAAAATTCACGTCTGCCAGACTAGAACAACCGACGCCCAGATGAAATCAATTCCGTTTCCAGGTGGCAAGACGAACCGCTTGAGGTAGCGAGCCCAATCAGCCGGAACGCTCAATCCATTGACCTTGCAGCAAGTTTCCCAACGGCGGAATGATTCCATCTGAATGTCCAATGCTCTATGAGAGCAGTTCCTTGAAAATACCGCCCCCGGCCAAAAGTGTCTCGTGTGTTCCGTCTTCCACCAAACGACTCGAGTCGAAGACGACAACGCGATCGAACATCATCGCCATTGCCGGATTCGTCACGACGCACACAATTGCCGGCGAACGGCCGTCGCGCCTGGCTTCCTCGAGCACGTTTTGCGACACCTTGTCCTGTACGCGCTGGTCGAGCGCCGACAGCGGCCGGTTGAGAATGAGAAAATCGGGCCGCTTGAGCAGGGCTCGGGCAACATCGAGCTTCTGTCGCTGCCCAGCGGTCAACCGCCTGCCGCCGGCGCCGACATTGAAGTCCAAACCGACATCCAGCAGTTCGGCATAAAGCCCCAATTCATCAAGAATGTCATAGACGATGGAGCGTATGCGATCCGGCGCGTCGGGATGGTTGCTACCCAGACGCCCGAATAGGACATTGTCCATGACCGTAGCCGCGGCAATGTATATGGCGGGATCATAGCGTTCGACCGCATTTTGCAGCTCGGGCGGCAGGTTTTCATAGAATCGATTGCGTGCGGCAACGATCTTGTTCATCAGTTCGTCGCCCAGCAGGCCGAAGCGATGCCGGGGCTCGATATAAGCAAAGCTCAGGGTGACGATCATGGCGCGGTCGTTCTCGGAGACCGTCTCGTAGGGACGGTTCTTGAGCCGTTGCAGCAAGGTTTCGTAGGCGGGTATCTCCTCGGCGCTCATGAAGGCGAGCTGCTGGAAGAACTGGTGATCGGGCGGCAGATCGGCAAACAGCTCGATCGATTGTTCGGCGATATTCAGGCCCATTTCGTAGAGCGTGCGATCGAGGCCGGCTTGCCTCAGCACGGAAGCAAAATAGGAATTTGCCGCCAGAGCCTTGTCGGCAAGCTCCGGGCCGGCGGCAGCGCCGAAGAGCAGGTTCTGGCCGATCGTTGCTTCCTTGTTGTAGGCGCCCGGCTCGAAAGGAACCACCAGTTCGTTCAATCCTTCATTTTCCAACCGGGTTCGCAGCGCCGCACGCAGTTCGACGATCCGCCCGGCAAGCTTGGTGTGTCGCGTGAGGTCGGCCGAAGAACGCAAGCCAAGATCCAGAATGTCGCGCGACAGAAGAACTGCGTCGAGCACCTGGCGCACGGCTTCAAAGAGGTCGTGCGGGCCGGTAGCGCCGACGGAAGCATAGTCGATCCAGTCACTGTGGATATCAAGGTCCGGGTTGCCCGACCGGCGCGCCTCGTGAATGTTCCAGCGCTGCTGGTCCGCCGCGGCACCGTCATAAGTCACCGATGTCAGCGGCGCATGCTTCAATCCGTAGAGCAGATTGTCGCGGAGGCTTGCCTGGAACAGGAAAACATCGGACGAGGCATAGGACATGCGCCGGCCGGTCACTGCTTCAGGGAGTTCAAGCAGGTCGTCGGCACCCGAAGCGACCTTTCCGCTTTCCGGCCAGCTCAGCCGCGCGAAGGCCTCTGCAAGCGCCTCCGCTCCACCTGTTGAGGTGCTGACCAGCGCCACCGTCTCACCGGGATTCACCTGCAGAGAGACCCGGTCGAGGAGCATTGCACCGCCATCGTCTGCCATGGACAGACCGATCGCCGACAGGGGTTTGGTCATCGGACCGGGATCATCGATCGTCAGTGCGCCGATTTGCGGCGCAATGAGACCCTCGACGGTGAATTGTTCGACGACCTGCTGGTATTTGACCTGGACGTCCTGCCGATCCTGATCCCAGTCGATCAGTTCCTTCATCGGTCCGGGCAGGTCCTTGTAGGCGCCGATCACGGCCACGAGCTGGCCAACGTCCAGCCGGCCATGGATGACCAGGTAACCGCCGACCATGTAGAACAGAAAGGGCGTGATCTGCGCGAGAAAATTGTTGAGGAACTTCACCATGAATTTCCATTGGTAAAGATCGAAGCGGATCTTGAAGATGAGGCCGAGCCGGGCAGCTATGTCGGCGCGCTCGTAATTTGATGTATCGTGGACGTGAACCGCGCCGATGCCGTCGACGATTTCGCCGACGCGGCCCGATAGCGCGCGCGCCGTCAACTGCCGTTTACGCCCGAGCACGATCAGCCGCCGCCGCATTCGCGGGATGAGCACGATCTGGATCAAAACGATCACGGCGGCAATCATTCCGAGCCAGAAGTTCTGGACTACGATGAACAGCATGGCCGTCACGGCCTGGCCGCCGAGCAGCACCGGCTGCAGGAAAGCATCGCCGATGAAACCGCCCAGCGGCTCCACCTCGTCCTTCACCATGGTTGCCACCTCGGCGGATTTCACGCGCTTGAAATAACGCGGCGGAAACCGCAGCACACGATCGACCAATTCGAAGCGGATACGGCGCAGCATGCGTTCGCCGAGGCGGCCCTTGTAGGTGTTGATGTAGAATTTGAACAGGCCGTTGATGATGACCAGCAGGAGGAACACAAGGCTGAGGGCAAACAGCGTCGTCGTGCGGTCGAGCTGAAAGCCAGGAAAGAACTGGACCTCTCCGATGAACGGCAGGTTGTAGTGCAGCCTCATGAATGGCTGGGTCGCGCCCGGTTGCTCGAACCCCTTGCCTTGGATCGGGCCGTTGACGATCAGCTTCGGCAGGTCAAAGGACATGAAATACGGGATCATCGAAAGCAAGACGATAACCAATATCCAGAGCTGCTGCTTCTTGGTGTGCGTCCAGATATAGCGAGCTAGGCTGGGTTCCATATGCGACTGTGAACCTTCAGTTCAAAGAACAAAGTAAAAGCATCGGCTGGTGGACGGCGCATCGGCAATCATCGCCGGCGACGCGTTCGAAGCCTGCGAGGCGGCTTGGCGAGGCAAGATTGCGTTGTGTCGCCCGAAATCCCAACGTACAAGGCGAATATGATGGATGTCACGCAACCGCGCAATGCCGGCATGGACGGGCACGAGCAGGCCTTGGACCTCACGCGGGGAATTGCTGCCTATGTCAACCACCCTCTCGTGGCAGGGCTGGCGCGCGTCATCGCCAAACATCCGCAGGCCGACATCGCCAACGCCTTCAACCACAAGCAGGTGGCCTGCAAGATGTGGGCGCTCGACAGACTGTTCGAAAGCTGCGGCGGGCGCTTCGCGCGCATATGGGTTCTGGGCGGATGGTACGGCATCTTGCCGGCGATGCTTTTCAACGACCCTCGCTTCGACATCGCGACGATTGACAGCATCGACATCGATCCCGAAGTCGCGCCGGTTGCCCAGACCCTCAACCGGGAAGCCGGCGACCGGTTCCGGGCGCTGACGGCAGATATGTACGCACTCGACTATGCGGCCGGGCCGTCCGACCTGATAGTCAATACGAGCTGCGAGCACATCGCCGATCTGCGCGCCTGGCTTGCCCTGCTCCCGCGGGGCACGAATGTACTGCTGCAATCGAATGACTATTTCAGCGAGCCGACGCACATCAACTGCGTGGCTTCACTTGCAGCCTTCGAGGCAATGGCGGCGCTGCGGGAGATACGATTCTCCGGCGAACTACCGACAAAAAAATATACGCGCTTCATGCTGATTGGGACGGTTTAGTGCCTTTCGCCCAAAACCGCGTAGCGGTTTAGGACAACGACATGCATCAAGACTTAAAGCGCGTCGACTGAATCCGTTCAGCGCGACGCGCTTTAGGCCCCGCCGTTTGCTTGGTCATGTCCCGGGCCCCATTTTTAGCGACCGTGTTCGATGCCGCTCGCGCAGGATTTGCGCCGAGTGACGCGCCCCTTCCAGATCGAGACGATGCGCGGACGGCCTCGGCGCCACCAGCGCCTGTTCGATCGCCTGCGCCAAACCTTCAGGCGTCAGGTCCTTTTCCATCAGCACCGTTGCAAGACCGAGTTCTTCGAGCATCAGGGCGCGAACCGTTTGTTCGGTTTCCCCGCCGGCTGCAAACGGCACGAGCAGGGAGCGACAACCCGCGCGCAGGACATCGCAGACCGTGTTGTAACCCGCCTGCGAGACCGACAGGCGAGCGCCGGTCAGCAGGCTGGCAAAATCCTCGCGGAAGCGGAAGATGGACAGGCCCGGCGTGACATCGCGTGCGATGGCGTCAAACTCGTCTTTCGGCAAGTTTGGGCCGGTGATCAAACACCATTTCCAGCCATTGTTGGCATTCCGCGCCGCTGCGATGGTGGAACTGACAAGACCCCTTCCGGCAGCCCCGCCGCCAACCGAAACCAGAATGTCGAAGCGCTCGGTGGCCGCGGGCGATGGCGGCGCGGCAACGAGCCCTGTGTAGGTGACCTCGGCCCTGATTGCCCTGGCCAGCGGAAATGTCTTGTCGATGGTTGCGAAAGCCGGATCGCCGTGGACCATGACAAGGTCGAAGTGTCTGTTGATGAGATCGACCGTTTCCTCGTTTCGGCCCGACTTGACGCGCTCCTGAAGAATATCGCGGACGGACGTCGCCAGCAGCGGTCTGGGCGATGTCGCCTCGATGGCCTCGATCAGCGGCATGAGTTCGAAACGCATCTGCCGGCGTCCAAACGGAAAGGCCTCCACAATGACGATGTCAGGTCTGCAATCCCAGTAGGCCTGCAGCAGTGTCTCTGAACGTCGTTTCTTGAAATCATCGTCGATGGGTCTGCCCTGCAGATCGACAAGTCCGGAAAATCCTTCATCACCGGAGGTGACAGGCGGCAGGGTTACAGTTTTCACCCCTGGTCCCGGAAACCCCGCGATCGGCGCGCCGCCGGTCACGACGGTTACGTCAAACCCGTCATCGACCAGTGCCGCTGCGATGCGGCTGGAGCGAGCGAGATGGCCGATACCGAGCAGGTGCTGGACATAGAGGAAGACGCGCTTCAATCGGCGGCCCGCCACTCGCGCTCGAACAGTTCCTTGAGCTGTCCGATGCTTGCCGTATGATCGAAATTGCCGCGCACGCGCCGCTCGGCGGCGTCGCCGAGACGGGCGCGCAGCACGGGATCACGGATCAGGCGCTCCAGCGCCTTTGCTAGGGCAATTGGGTTTTCCGTCGGAACCAGCAGCCCGGTTTCATCCGGCGACAAAAGCTCCGGCACGCCGGAAACATCGGTCGACACGCAGGCAAGCCGCTGGCTGGCCGCCTCCACTAGGACATTCGGCAGACCGTCCCGGTCGCCATTTGCGGTGATCCTGCAGGCCAGGGCGAAGATGTCGGCGCACCGGTAGTGCTCAAGCACCTCCTCTTGCGCAAGCGCGCCCTTCCAGGACACGCGACCATCCAGTCCGAACTTTTGCGCCAGCGCCTTGAGCCGTTCCAGTTCCTCGCCGCCGCCGATATGCTCGAAATGCCACGCCAAATCGCCAGGCAAGAGGGCAAGCGCCTCCAGCAAGGTATCGTAACCTTTCTTTGCAACTGCGCGCCCGACACTGAGAATGATAACCGGGTCGTCCGCCGCCGAGCCGTCATGCTGTTTTCGCGCCTCGCCGAAACTGCCGAAGCGATCAAGGTCGAGCCCATGGTAGCTCAGATGCACGGACGAGTTGCCGTTTGCGAGTTCTTTAAGACGATCGAAGCCGGTTTTCGTGCAAGTGACCGTCCAGCGCGCCGAGGAAAGCTTGCCGGCCAGATCCCAGTCCGCAGAAGTCCAGATGTCCTTGGCATGGGCTGAGCAGCTCCAGGGCAGACTACGAAGCAAGCTGGCATAGCGCGTCACCGATGCCGGCGTGTGCGCGAAATGGGCATGCAACCATCCCGCGTCTTCCGGCCATTCGGCCGCCAGCACGAGCGCTTGCCCGAAGCGGCGCACGCGATTGCGCGTAAAGTCGCGGCGGATATCGGCAGCCAGCGATCCGAGCGCGCGCCAGAACCCCGGCCGCAGCAGATAGGCAAACAGCGAGCGAAGCACGCGCAGCGGCTCTTCATGCAGATATTCCGGCAGATAACGGACGGGCGCCTTGATCTCGTCATGCACAGGGTGGCGTTTTGCGTCGGTCGGCCGCCTGAGCGCGACGAGTATCAGGTCAAATCCCGCGCGCTCCAGACCGAGCAGTTCCTGCGCGATGAAGGTTTCCGACAACCGCGGATAGCCCTTTAGAACCACGACGATCTTGCGACGTTGCAACTCAGCTCATTCCCTCAATGACCGAAAGGTGAGGGCTGGCCCGCCGATCGAGCAGTTCTGCGACGATTTCGGAAATATGAGGCAGTCCTTCCAGCCTCAGATGGGGATTGCTCTGAGATGGGCGGGGCCGGTCCGGCAGCGCCACCAGTGCATCGGCAAACCGCTGGGAATCCTTGGCTTCGTCCGGCAAAAGCATCTCGATAAGGCCGAGTTCGGCTGCGCGCCGAGCGCGGATCAGTTGTTCCTCACGGGGCTCGACGCGCGGCACGATTAGCGCCGGCTTGTCGAAAGACAGTATCTCGCAATAGGTGTTGTAACCGCCCATCGCCACTACCGCCTTGGCCCCCGCAATCAGGTCTTCCATGCGGTTGTCGAACTCGATGATCTTGATGCAGGGGATCTTGGCCCCCTTCTTGAGCAGCTTGTTGCGCTTGCGCGCCGGCATGTAGGGCCCAAGCACGATCAGCGCCCTGTGCTGCAACTGCGGGTTCTGCTGATAGGCATCGATGACGTCGTGGATCAGTTCCGCGCCGTCACCGCCGCCCCCTGTGGTAACAAGGATATACTCACCCTCGGGCCGGTGGCCGGGCAACTCGTTCCGCTGCAGGCGCCGTTGCAGGAAACCGACGAACCTCATCTTTGCCCTGACGGCCGGCGGCACATCCAAGCCGGTCAACGGATCGTAGAAATCCGGCGGGCCATAGGCCCAGACCTTATCGTAGAACAGGCCTATTTTGCGCAGCACATCCCTGCGTGCCCACTCTGCTTCGAGCAGATGCGGCGCATCCATCACCTCGCGCAGGCCAAGCACGAGCGTGGTACCCCGCGTCTTGAGGTAGGACAGTGTGTCCTCGATCTCACCGCGCAGGCCGAGCGGTTCCTTGTCGACGATGAAGATATCCGGCCGGAAGGTCTCGGCCGTGTGGCGGATGATCGACTGGCGCATCCTGAGCGTCTCATGCAGATCGATATCCTTTTCCAGCGAGGTGTACTCGCCGTTGCGCAACTTGATGACGCTGGGGATCTTCACGAAGTCGACACGGGCGCGATAATCGAAGGCGCCGGCGATGGGCGCACCCGAAATGATCAGCACCTGAAGTCCGCGGAAATCCTCGACCAGCGAATGCGCGATGGTCCGACAGCGCTGCAGGTGGCCGAGCCCGAACGTATCGTGGCTGTACATGAGAATTCGAGCGTCTTGTACGTGCTGGATCATTTCTGAACGTCTTTTAGAATTCTCGCCTTGGGAACCGGGGCGGTTGGGGAAGCCATCCTGAGGCCTAACCGACCTGTTGTGAAACATGAGGGCGCAATTTTCAATTCGTATTACCCAAGAGGCCGCAGATCGCCCCTCACCGTCCGCGAATTCATAGTCTCCCATGCGACCGGCGCGATGCGAAAGATCAGATAGCGTTCTTCACTCTGGACCCCGCATTTCGTGATGTGATGGGCGCCAACAATAATCCGAAGCCTTTCATGGAGCTACATTCGCACGAAGCGCTCGGGTCTGTCTTCCCCGACCTGAACACGTGCGACTCCACTACACACTTCGTCGGTCAGCAGCATCGATAACTGTTCTCCATATGCTGGCCACCGGGGGTCAGCTCGTCGCCCCAGACGAATTCAGCGCGGATGCCTCCAGTCTGCTCCCCGGACGTAAGCCCATCAGTTGTTATGACTGCTGCGATCGATGCCGCGCGAAGGCCTCACGGACGTCACGAGCCTCACGGACGTCACGAGTAAGAGACGAAGGGCACGCCGGCCCATCGAATGGCGCGTGAGCGTCTCGCGCCAGTGCGGCGCCGCCACTGTTCAGAGCGATTGTCGCGTCATTTAAGACAAGCGTCGGCGGCCGAGGATTTCATTCGCACTCATCTCCGGGAAGACATACCCATTGTTCGACTGTGCAAGGAAATTGGTGTTAGCCGGACAACTGGATTACGCCTTTCGCCACTACCTTCGCCGTAACCCCGCTCGAATTCATCAGAGCGCTCCGTCTCAATGAAGCCAGACGGCTCCTTACTGCGGCACGTGCTGACGGCTTGAGCATAACTGCGGTCGCTATGGAGGTGGGGATCACCCATCTGGGCCGCTTCGCCGCGAATTATCGACTCTTCTTCGGCGAATCTCCCTACGAAACGCTGCAGCGCGCCGGAAGATCGTGACCGGGGCGCAACCCGCGCCGAGAAATGCCGGTCACCATCGCCAGCGGTTCGATGGAATTTGCGCAATCCGGATAGAAGTCGAATTTGAGAATTAGTACATTCTAAAATTCTAGCCTGCGTTGGGTGCTGCATAGTCCGGACATAAGAACGCGCGAAGCGGTGAGCTCTTGGGAGGATCAAAAATGACGAGACCTAGCTTGAGATTGACCGGCGCTGCCGGAATCGTCGTCGTCTTGATGTTTGCGGGGCTCATCGATGCCCTTGCGCCCTTCGCCCCTTTCGCTGGCGAAGCGCAGGCGCGAGTTGGCCATCCGCTCACGCCTGGCAGCGTCGCAGGCGTCGCAAGGCGCACCACACGCCGAACGATCCGCCGTTCGACTATCTACGTGAACAGGCTCCCGGCTGCGTGTGTGACGACTTCGATCAACGGCACCGTGCTTTGGCACTGCGGCAGCAGCTACTATCAACCCTACCAAGGGCGCTATGTCATCGTC
>NZ_RZSB01000369.1:0-5855 GCF_004023285.1 Mesorhizobium sp. M2A.F.Ca.ET.067.02.1.1 | reverse complement strand
CGCATACCCAGGTCGAGATGCCTTCGTCAGTGTCCTTCTTGGATTTGATCGGCACGCCCGCTGCGGCCGACTGCACGGTGGCGTCGTTCCAGGCCCAGGCGAGATCGACTTCGCCGCCCGAGAGAAGTTGCACGATGTCGGTCGTGTCGGTCCAGTAGGAGCGCACATTCTTGTGCACCTGGCGCAGGAAATCGGACGCCTGTTTGAACTGGTCGTCCGTTATCTTGGTCCAGTCCTTGAGCCCGATGGCGAGGCTGGCCAGGGCATAGGCGTCGTCGACATTGTCGCCGATCGAGACACGGCCCTTGTATTTCGGATCGGCGAACACCTTCAGCGACTGCACGTCCTTTTCGGCGATCTTGTCGGAATTGTAGGTCAGCTGGGTATCGCCCCAGTCCCAGGGCATGAACCAGGCCTTGCCGTCGGGCGTGGTGGCGAGGTCCTTCATCGCCATGATGCCGGGATTGGGGTCCTTCCAGCCGGTGATCTTCGAGGTGTCGAGCGGCTGCAAGAGCCCGGCTTCGCGCCACTTCACCACGCTTTGCGAGCAGGGATGGCCAAGATCGGACTTGAAGCCGGAGCGGATCTTTTCGAAGGCCTCGTCCTCGTCGCCGAAGAAGGCGAAGGTCGGCGAGTCGCCGTTCTTCTCGACATATTTGCCGTGGAAGCTCGGATCCTCGTAGCCGGACCAGTCGAACACGATCAGGTCCTTGTCGGCGGCGACGGCGAACGCCGCCGCCGAAGCCGCGAGCGCGCTCCCAAGCGCCAGGGTCAGTGTCAGGCGTCGGCTGAGTTTCTTCATGCTGTTCCATCCTCTTTTGGTTTGCCGGTCTTGTTTGGCCGGCTATTGCTAACCCCGGTTTTTGCTAGCCCAGTTCCCGCTAGCCATAATGTTTGGGGAAGGCGGCGGCCAAAAACGCGTTCGCAGCCTGCAATGCCGTCTCACGCGTGGTGTCCTCCGTCCCCATCATCAGCCGCAGCCACAGGCCCTCGAGCATGGCGCTGAGCGCGAGCGCGATGGCCTGGGGGTCATAGCTGTATCCGCCGCTTTCCTTGAGCGTCGCGCAGAGATCGATGAAGACCTGCTGGTAGTAATTGTCGCGCGAGCTGCTCAGCGCCTGGTAGGTCGGCCGCGACTTGGCCTCGCCCCAGAAGGCGAGCCAGGCGGCGAGCTTGCGCTTGTTGCAGATCGAGCGGTCGAAATCGGCCCACACCAGCTGCTGCAATTGTCTCGCCGGATCGTCGCCCGCCTTCTGGAGGGCAGTGCGCCAATGCGCCGAATACTCGTCATACATGTGCTGCAGCGTGGCGATGAGCAGCTTTTCCTTGCTCTCGAAATGGAAGTTGACGATGCCGCGCGACAGGCCTGCGCCGTCCGCGACATCGGCCATCGTCGTTTCGGCATAACCGCGCTTGGCGAGCGAATCGATCGTCGCCTCGATCAGCTGCAACCGGCGGACCTCTTTCGAGGCCTTGCGGCCGCGCTTTTCGGCATCGCCTTTGGGTGCCGATTGAGCCTCATTGTCGGTAGCCTCTACGGTCTTCATATGGGTGACGGTCTCCAGCATCGCCGGCTATCCGACCGGCTTCCAACCGCGCAGATGAGTGGGGCGGTGCTCGCCACTGTCAAGCACCTTCTGCATCGCCTCCCAGGTCCTGATGTTCTTGTCGACATAGGCCGCGCCGACCGCTGCCGCGGCCTGCGCGTAGAGCGGCCCCTTGAGCCGCGAAAGCTCTTCGCGCGCGACCTCGCGGTACCATGGATTGCGGTCGCGGATGGTGATGTCGGTGAAGCCGGCGCGCCGCATCGCTTCGGCATAGCGCGCCGGTGAGGCCATGGCGAAGGACAGCCCTTCGGCCGCTATATAGGTCTTCATCTGAGGCGACGGCTCGCCGTCATGCCCGATCATCCAGTTCGACGCCGCGAAGACCCCGCCCGGCTTCAGCACACGGAAGATTTCAGCGAACAGCGCATCCTTGTCCGGCACATGCAGCAGCGCGTCCTTGGAGAAGACGAGGTCGAAGCAGGCGTCGGCGAAAGGCAGCGGCCCCGGCGGCGCCTGGACGAAGCTGACGCGGTCCTCCAGGCCCTGCCTTATCGCCCCTCGCCTTGCCGCCTGGATCACCGGCTTCTCGACGTCGAAGCCGGTGGCGCGAGCCGCGCCGTGCTTTGCCACCAGATGCAGCGTGATGCCGCCGGCTCCGCAGCCGATATCGACGATCGTCTTGCCCTTGAGCGACAGGCCTTCGATGACGCGGTCGACCTCTTCGGGGCCGCCCGGCGAAAGGTAGCCCTCGCCCCACAACGCTTCGAGAAAGCGGATGGCGGTGTCGTCATATTCCGGCTCGGCGTCAGCCGTTTCGATCATCGGATCTTCAACCCCAAATGCCGATGTGGATCAGTCCAGAATGCTGCCAAAGCCTAGCGCATCAACAGGAAAACGCAACATCATTTGTTGAACATTCATTCAAGATGGCTGGACAAAAAACCGTGAACCGTGCCAAATTTGGGCAATCGGGGAACAAAGGCACGGGCAATTCCAGGAAAAGCGTGAAGCGGTTTTCCGTCAGGAGTTGCGCAAAAACAGGAAGATAGGGCTACCGGATGGAGCTTCTGCGCGCTTGAAGGCCTGGGACGCGATCGTCATCGGCGGCGGACATAACGGACTGGTCAACGCCTGCTATCTGCAGCGCGCCGGCCTGGACGTGCTGGTGGTCGAGAAGAACGACTGGGTCGGCGGCGCGGCCACCAGCCGGGAGCTGACGCCGGGCTTCCTCTATTCCAACTGCTCCTATGTCTGCTCGCTGTTCCGACCCGAGATCATGCGCGATCTCGAGCTGCCGCGCTTCGGTCTGCAGGTGATCTCCTATGAAGGCGGCGCCGTGTTCACGCGCGACGGCGATTATCTCGCCAATTACCGCGACCACGATGCCCATCGTCGCGAGTTCGCGCGCTTCTCGAAGCGCGACGCCGAGGCCTATGATCGCTATTCGCGCGACGTCACGCGGCAGTGCCGCTTCATCCAGCCGCTCTTGATGCGCACCGCGCCAGACCCGACGAGCTTCAAGCCGCGCGACCTCGGCGAGCTGCTCTATCTCGGCAAGAAGTTCGCCGGGCTCTCGGCCGAGGAGATGGCGCTGACCCTGCGCTTCTGGACGATGTCGATCTCGGACTTCCTGGACGAGTATTTCGAGACCGAGATCATCAAGGCGAATTTCGCGCTGTCCGCCATCATCGGCACGGCGCTCGGGCCAATGTCGCCGGGCTCGGCTTATGTGCTGCTCCACCACTATATGGGCGAGGTCGACGGCTCGATCGGCGCCTGGGGCTATGCGCGCGGCGGCATGGGCGCCGTCACCAGGGCGCTGGCCGCCTCCTTCAAGGCTTCCGGCGGCACCATCCGCACGGGCGCCGAGGTCGATCATGTGCTGATCAGGAACGGCAAGGCCAAGGGCGTGGTGCTCGCCAGCGGCGAGGAAATTTTTGGCAAGCTCGTCATCTCCAACGCCGACGTCAAGCGCACCTTCCTGAAACTGGTCGAGGAGAAGGAACTGCCCGACATCTTCCTGCGCCGTATCAGGAACTTCAAGATCCGCGGCTCGTCCGGCAAGGTCAACATCGCGCTGGATTCGCTGCCCGAGTTTCCGGCCCTGCCGAAGGATTCGCCGGTCTACCGCGCCGACATGCACTTCACCGATTCCATCGAACGCATGGAGCGCGCCTATGACGACTGGAAGGCCGGGCGCTGGTCTGCCGACCCCTTCCTCGACATGATGATCCCGACCACGCTCGACCCGACCATGGCGCCGCCGGGCAAGCACTTCATGAGCTGCTTCGTCCAATACGCGCCGCCCAAGATAGACGGGCGCGACTGGACCGACGCCGACCGCGACGGCTTCGCCGAAAGCGTGATTTCCCAGATCGCGCAATATTCGCCCGGCTTCCGCGATCGCATCGTCCATATGGAGGTGCGCACGCCGCGCGAGATCGAGGCCGAGGTCGGCCTCACCGAAGGCAATATCTTCCAGGGCGAGCTGACCTTCGACCAGCTGCTCTTCAACCGCCCGGTGCCGGGCTACGCGCAATACCGTTCGCCGATCGGCGGGCTCTATATGTGCGGCTCCTCCACCCATCCCGGCGGCGGCGTCATGGGCGCACCGGGACGCAACGCCGCCGCCGAGATCCTGCGCGATCTCGCCAAGCCGACCCTGCATATGAGCCCGGCCCATGACGTCATCTGAAATGAATTGGGACGCCATCGTCATCGGCGGCGGCCATAACGGCCTCGTCGCCGCCGCCACGCTGGCGAAGTCGGGCCGCAAGGTGCTGCTGCTCGAAGCCGGCAACGAGGTCGGCGGCGCGGCACGCACCGAGGAATTCGCGCCGGGCTTTCGAGTCTCCGCGGTCGCCCATCTGCTCAACCGCCTGCATCCCGATGTGGTGAAGACGCTGGAGCTGGAACGCCACGGGCTGAAAGTCGAACGCGGCGATTTCGTGCCCTCGGTCGCGCTGTCCAAGGACGGCCCGCTTACGCTGCACGGCGCCTATGGCGAAGTGCTGACCGGCGCGAGCCCTTCGGAGCAAGCCGCCTGGAAGGAATTGCGTTCACAATTGCTGCGCTATGCCGGCGTGCTGAAGCCGTTCCTGTCGCGCCGGCCGCCGGACCTCGGCAACATGTCGCTCACGGAAATGACCGGGCTTGGCCAGACGGCGCTGGCGTTGAAGCGGCTCGGCAAGGAAGACATGCGCGACTTCCTGCGCGTGCTTCTGATGAATGTCTGCGACCTGCTCGACGAGCAGCTTTCGGACGACCGACTGAAGGGTCTGCTTGCCTTCGACGCGACGCTCGGCTCGCATCTGGGGCCGCGCTCGCCGACCTCCCTGCTCGGTCTCTATTATCGGCTTGCCGGCGAGATCGGCGGCCTTGCGGGCGCGCAAGTCCAGCCGAAAGGCGGCATGGGCGCCGTCGTTGCCGCCATTCGCGCCGCGGCGGAGAAGGCCGGCGTCTCCATCCGTCGCGCTTCGCCGGTCGCCAAGGTGATCGTCGAGAAGGGCCGCGCCGTGGGGGTCGTTACGCAGAGCCGCGAGACGCTGCGCGCAAAGACCGTCGTCTCGGCCATCAATCCCGCAGCCACGATCCTCGATCTCGTCGGCCCGCGCGAGGTCGACACCGGCTTCGTGCGCAAGGTCCGGAATATCCGCATGAAGGGCGATGCGGCGAAGCTCCATCTGGCGCTCGACCGACCGCCGCAATTCTCAGGCATCGATGCCGCCGGCCATAAGGGTCGCCTCGTCATCGCGCCTTCGCCCGACCATGTCGAGCGCGCCTTCAACCCGTCGAAATATGGCGCGTTCTCGCCCGAGCCGGTGATGGAGATTACCTTGCCCAGCCTGGTCGATCCATCGCTCGCACCGTCCAGCGCCTGCGTGCTCTCGGCCGTGGTGCAATACGCGCCCTATGTGTTGAAAGAAGGCTGGACCGCCGGCAAGCCGCAATTCCTCAAGGCGGTCATGGGTCAACTCGAGACCTATGCGCCCGGCATCGGCGCGACGGTCCGCCACGCCGAGCTTCTGACGCCCGCCGACATCGAGGCGCGCTACCGCATGCCCGGCGGCCACTGGCACAACGGCGAAATGCAGGCCGACCAGATGCTGATGTCGCGGCCGGTCTCCGGCTGGTCGGGCTACGACACGCCGCTCGAAGGGCTGTTCCTTGCCGGCGCCGGCTCGCATCCGGGCGGCGGCAGCTCCGGCGCGCCCGGCCTCAACGCCGCGCGCCGCATCATCGCGATGAGGGCATGAGAATGAAATTCGTCGAAGTAGCGCTCTACGGCGAAGGAACGCCGTCATGAAC
>NZ_RZSB01000368.1:0-5859 GCF_004023285.1 Mesorhizobium sp. M2A.F.Ca.ET.067.02.1.1 | reverse complement strand
GTCGAGAGCCATTGCTCGTGCGGATCGGCGGCGGCGTTGAACAGCCAGGCTATCAGCGCGACGAAGACGGCGACCAGGCCGACGAACACCGGTACCCGCCAGCGGACCTGTCTCTGGGCCGACGCCCGTTTCGCCTCATACTCCTCGATGCCGCGCCTGATGCCCGCGATCACCGCCTCGTTCGGCATGAAATCCGCTGCTTCCATGGCCATCCCCGGTCGGCGCTAAGATCGGCTTATGATAGCGGCTTTTGCGCGAAAGTCGCCTGTGCCCGCGGTGATCGGCGACTAGTCCCCGGGAGCAGGAAAAATCGCCTGCAGCCGGGCCGCAACCCGCCGCTTGAGCGCGCCGCCCAGAGCCTCCACCGGCACCAGCCGCTCGTGGTTGCCTGCTCGCAGTCGCATGAAGAAATGCTGCCGGTAGGCGGCGATCCTACCGTGCGTGGCCGGATCGGCGCTGACGTCGACCACGAATATCGAGCCGATGCGTGCGGGCCATGGCGTGCTGGCCAAGGCAGTGCCGAGGAAATCGCCGAGCCCATAAGCGGTGACCCCGCGACCGATGCGCTCGACCGGCTGCACGACATGGGCATGATGGCCGACGATCAGCCCGGCGCCCTTATCCGCCAGCAGCCTCGCCAGCGCCCGCGTCGCCTTGCGCGGAAAATGCCGGAACTCCCAGTCCCAGTGCGGCACGGCGCAGGCAAGGTCGACGCCGGACATGGCGTCGTGGGGCCATTCGGCGGTCTGCATCGAGATCCGTTCCTCAAACGGCGCGGCGCCGGTGTTGCGCCAGAGCGTGAAGGCCGCGAAGCCGATCGTCAGTGATCCGGCGGCATGACTCTGGACAGGTCCGCCTGCAACCGTTCCGATGGTCCGGATCCCGAGCCGGTTGAGCGCCGCAAGCGTTTCCTCGAAACCGGCTATGCCCTGATCGAGCACGTGGTTGTTGGCCAGGGACAGCACCAGCCTGTCACGCGCAATGCCGGCTGCTGCGAGCGCATCGGCCAGGAAACGCTCGCTCATCGCATGATGCGTGCCGAGCCGCGTGCCCATGGTCGTGTATGGACGTTCGACGATAGGGCTTTCGCAATTGCCGACCACGAGGTCAGCGGAGGAGAGCAGCGCGGCGATCGTCGGATCGCATTCCGGGGCATCGCGATTGGCAACGGCCGAAATGTCGCCGACAAACGCCAGCCGCACTGTCCGCATGGGCGGCGGATCGATCAACCTCGCCGCCGGCGCCACAAAACCGTTTCGGTCGCCACCGAGAGACGGTCGCAGCAGGCGTGGCAACCAGGACAGTTTGTAGGAAAGCGGATAATTCGACACGGGCAGGTCCAGTTTTGCTTTCTCTAGACTGTCTGACCGGCCGATTGAAGCCGGCCGCCGTATCGAAAGCAGCCCGCCAATCGGCGTGGGCTAGGCGACGCCACGAGCCAAATGCGTGTATGCTTGCAACACGACGCAGTGGAGGGCGATGACGATGCGTAGAGCGATCCTTGCAGCAGCCTTGTTTGCATTCCTGCCGGCATCCTTCGCCTGGGCGGAGATGCCGGACGCAGCCAAGTCCATGTTCGAGGCGAAGAGCGTGGCAGAGCGGAACGCGGCGCTGTCGACGTTGGAGGCGGCAGCGGCGAAGGACCCGGCAGCGGCCTATGCGGCCGGCGCCGGCGAGTTCTTCACCGCGCTCGAGCTCCTCGCCGGCGGCCTGCATCGCCACGGCTTCGACAGCCCGAAATCCTTCATGCTGCCGCTGATGCAGCTGCCCGTGCCCGACAATCCCAACCCGCAGCCGCTGACCTATGAGGAATTCCGCGCCATCCTGGTCTCCTTCCGCGACCGCCTGGAAAAATCCGCCGCAACGCTGGGTTCCGTCCCGGCCAACGCCGACATCGGCATGGTCGTTGACCTCACCCGCGCCGGTATCGATCTCAACGAGGACGGCGCCATAGCGCCCGACGAAAGCTTCGCCGCGATCATGGCTTCGCTCGCGCATGGCAGCATCGACACGAGCGCTGCCGCGCCTTCGCTCACCTTCCGCTTTGATCGCGCCGACGGCTTCTGGCTGCAGGGCTATGCCGAGTTCCTGATGGCGCAGGCCGATTTCTGGCTGTCGCATGATTTCAAGGCCATGTTCGACGGCTCTTTCCACATGCTGTTCCCGCGCGCCAAACTGCCGCTGCAGGATGTCCTGGTGCCGCTGGACGGCGGCATGAGCGGCAACATGTTCGCCTCGGAATGGCGCTTCGCCGACTTCATCTCGCTGGTGCATCTCGTCAACTGGCCGGTGGTCGAGCCGGAACGCCGGCAGGCCGCACGACGCCATCTGCTGGAGATGATCCGGCTGTCGCGCGAAGACTGGAAAGCGATCCTGGCCGAGACCGACAATGACCGCGAATGGCTGCCGGGACCGCAGCAGAAAGGCGCCAATCCCCTCACCGGCCTCGACGTCGGCCAGGAGCAGGTAACCGCTTGGCTCGCCACGCTGACCATGGCCGAGGACCTTCTCGAAGGCCGCGTGCTGCTGCCGCATTTCCGCATCGCCGGCAAGGGCATCAACATGAAGCGCTTCTTCGACGAGCCGAAACCCTTCGACCTCGTTCTGTCGATCACCGGCCCCGGCATCGCGCCCTATCTCGAAAACGGCAAGATCCTCACCAGCAACGATTTCGACCAGATCCAGCGCGAGTTCGGCGGCGCCGGCTTTTTGACATTCGCGCTGTGGTTCAACTGAGGGTCGCAAGTCTTGGGTTCCTCGCCGCCATGGAATGGGGAGAGGTGGCTCGGCGAAGCCGGGACGCAGAGGGGAGCGTCGGTTCGGGCGGCGAAAGCGCCTCGAAGAGAAGGGGCTTCCACCTTACGAAGCCCCTCTCCGTCCGCTTCGCGGACACCTCTCCGCGCCTCTGGCGGGGCGAGGAACCTGAGGTCGGCGTTAGCCAGCCACATCGGATCATGACGCCTCTGCTGACAGCCTTCTGTCAGCAGCGTCCGCGCCCGGCTGGCGCCCTTTCACTCGCCCCTTTCCATTTCGGCCGAGTCCACCCATATTCGGGCCATGGCCAGACATCCTGACAAGAAGACGCCTTCGCAAGACGGCGCGCCGAAGCGGCGCAGCCCGCTGACCGACTTCCTCGACGCCGCCGAGCCGTTGAATCCCGGCGGCTTCGCCGAGGCGCCGCAGGCTGATTTCACCGGGGCGCCGCTGACCGGCTCGATCTCCGATTGGGCTGGGCAGATCGAGCGCGAGGCGGAAAAGCAGCCGAAGGCCAAAGCCCCGAAGAAGATCCCAGAGCGCTCGTCGGCGCCCGGGCGCACGGCGCGCGGCACCTCGATGGGCGGCGCGGCCTCGGCCAAGGAGCGCGCCGCCGCCGGTCTCAACCCGGTAGCCGGTCTCGACATCAGCCTGGAGGATGCAGAGCAGGTTTCGTCCAGCGGCGTCACCGCGACCGTCGCGGCGCTGTCGGCGCTGATCGAATCCGGCAATCCGCTGCACAAGGACGGCCAGCTCTGGACGCCGCACCGGCCGGCCCGCCCGGAGAAGTCGGAAGGCGGCATCGCCATCAAGATGGTGTCGGACTTCGAGCCCGCTGGCGACCAGCCGACCGCCATCAAGGACCTCGTCGAAGGCGTCGACCGGCACGACCGCACCCAGGTGCTGCTCGGCGTCACCGGCTCGGGCAAGACCTTCACCATGGCCAAGGTGATCGAGGAAACGCAACGCCCGGCCCTGATCCTGGCGCCCAACAAGACGCTGGCCGCGCAGCTCTACGCCGAGTTCAAGAAGTTCTTCCCCGAGAACGCGGTCGAGTATTTCGTCTCCTACTACGACTACTACCAGCCGGAAGCGTATGTGCCCCGGACCGACACCTATATCGAGAAGGAATCCTCGATCAACGAGCAGATCGACCGCATGCGCCACTCGGCGACGCGCTCGCTGCTGGAGCGCGACGACGTCATTATCGTCGCCTCGGTCTCCTGCATCTACGGTATCGGCTCGGTCGAGACCTACACGGCGATGACCTTCCAGATGCAGGTCGGCGACCGGCTCGACCAGCGCTCGCTTCTCGCCGACCTCGTCGCCCAGCAATACAAGCGCCAGGACATCAACTTCGTGCGCGGCTCGTTCCGTGTGCGCGGCGACACGATCGAAATCTTTCCCGCCCACCTTGAAGACCGCGCCTGGCGCATCTCGATGTTCGGCGACGAGATCGAGTCGATTACGGAATTCGATCCGCTGACCGGCCAGAAGACCGGCGAGCTGAAGAGCGTCAAGATCTACGCCAATTCGCACTATGTGACGCCGCGCCCGACCTTGAATCAAGCCATCAAGTCGATCAAGGAAGAGCTCAAGCACCGCCTGCAAGAGCTTGAAAAGGCTGGGCGTCTCTTGGAGGCGCAGCGGCTGGAACAGCGCACACGCTTCGATCTGGAGATGCTGGAGGCGACCGGCTCCTGCGCCGGCATCGAGAACTATTCGCGCTATCTCACTGGCCGCCAGCCGGGCGATCCCCCGCCGACGCTGTTCGAATATGTCCCGGACAATGCGCTGATCTTCATCGACGAGAGCCACGTCACCGTGCCGCAGATCGGCGGCATGTATCGCGGCGACTTCCGCCGCAAAGCGACGCTGGCGGAGTACGGATTCCGCCTGCCCTCCTGCATGGACAACCGGCCTCTGCGCTTCGAGGAATGGGACGCCATGCGACCGCTCTCGGTCGCCGTTTCGGCGACACCGGGCGGCTGGGAGCTGGAGCAGTCCGGCGGCGTCTTCGCCGAGCAGGTCATCCGCCCGACCGGGCTGATCGACCCGCCGGTCGAGGTGCGTCCGGCCAAGAGCCAGGTCGACGACGTCGTCGGCGAAATCCGCGACACGACGCGGCTCGGCTACCGCACGCTGGTCACCGTGCTCACCAAGCGCATGGCCGAGGATCTCACCGAGTACCTGCATGAGAACGGCATTCGCGTTCGCTACATGCATTCCGACATCGACACGCTGGAGCGCATCGAGATTCTGCGCGACCTGCGCCTTGGCGCCTTCGACGTGCTGGTCGGCATCAACCTTCTGCGCGAAGGCCTCGACATTCCGGAGTGCGGCTTCGTCGCCATCCTCGACGCCGACAAGGAAGGTTTCCTGCGTTCGGAAACCTCACTGATCCAGACCATCGGCCGCGCCGCCCGCAATGTCGACGGCAAGGTCATCCTCTATGCCGACCAGATCACCAGCTCGATGGAGCGGGCGATGGCGGAGACCAACCGCCGCCGCGAGAAGCAGATGGAGTGGAACGCCGCCAACGGCATCACGCCGGAATCGGTCAAGTCGCGCATCGCCGACATCCTCGATTCCGTCTACGAGAAGGACCACGTCCGCGCCGACATCTCGCAGTTCACCGACGATGCCGGCGCCATGATTGGCAACAATCTGAAGACGCATCTCGAGGCGCTCGACAAGCAGATGCGCGATGCCGCCGCCAATCTCGACTTCGAGAAGGCCGCGCGCATCCGCGACGAGATCAAGCGGCTGCGCGAGATGGAGCTTGCCATCTCCGACGACCCGCTGGCGCGTGAGGTGGAAAGCCAGAGCCCCGCTTCGGGCCGCGAGAAGGGCAAGCACAACAAGGGCGTGGCCAGGCATCGTACCGCCGAGGAACAGGAGCGCTTCCGCAGGCTCGACGAAGCGCGCGCCGCCGAGGAAGCGGCCAAGGCCGCCCGGCCCAACCTGTTCCGCAAGCCGCATCTCGACGAGATGGGCGCCGACGGCGCCGTGCCGGTGAAGAAGCCACTCTTCGCCAAGCCGTCGATCGACGACATGGGGCCTGGCACCGACATGGCGACACCGGCGGGCGCCGTGTCGCGCTCG
>NZ_RZSB01000367.1:0-5861 GCF_004023285.1 Mesorhizobium sp. M2A.F.Ca.ET.067.02.1.1 | reverse complement strand
CGCCAGCACCGCGCCAAGCTCGTCCAGCGCGGTCGCGAACATGCCGGATCCGGCTTTGCTCATGGAATGGCTCACCCTGTCTGCGCGATGTCGCGTGTCTCTACGGATTCGGCGGCTCGCAGGCCGCGAAAGGCTTGTTTTTGTTCATGCTACCATTGCGAAAATCGCTGTCCAACGAGCCTCGGCACTTTTGCTGGGCCACCGGCGTGATAGTGTCATGTCAGACAAATCACTCCGGGACATCGTCAGACATGAAGACACGGCATTTCGACCGCATCGGCAATGGCGGCATCACCTTCACCGAACTCGGCTTCGGCACGGCGCCGCTCGGCAATCTCTATCGCGCCATCTCCGACGAGGACGCCAATGCCACCTTGGAAGCGGCATGGAAGGCTGGCTGTCGCTACTTCGATACGGCGCCGCTTTACGGCCTCGGCCTGTCGGAAACCCGCCTCAACCCTTTCCTGCGCGGCAGGAAGCGCGACGACTATGTGCTGTCGAGCAAGGTCGGCCGCATCATGCGCGTTGCCCCGCCGGACCAGCGCACCGGCATCGGCAAATTCTTCGAGACGCCGTCGCGCCGGGAAGTCTACGACTACTCCTACGATGGCGTCTTGCGCTCCTTCGAGGCCTCGCTGGAACGTCTTGGCGTCGACCGCATCGACATCCTCTTCGTGCACGACGTCGACATCTTCACCCATGGCAGCAAGGAAGCCTCGGATGCCCGCATCGCGGAGTTCATGTCGTCCGGCTATTACGGGCTGCTTTCGCTCCGCGACCAGGGCGTGATCAAGGCCTTCGGCGGCGGCATCAACGAATGGCAGGTCGCGCAGACGCTCACCGAACGCGGCGACTTCGACCTGTTCCTGCTCGCCGGCCGCTACACGCTGCTCGAACAGGAAGCGCTGCAGTCCTTCCTGCCGCTTTGCCAGAAGCGCGGCATCGGCATCGTGCTGGGCGGTCCTTACAATTCCGGCGTGCTGGCCACCGGGCCGAAGCCCGGCGCCTTCTACAACTACAGCGAGGCGCCGAAGGAGATCCTGGATCGCGTCGCGCGTATCGAGACCGTCTGCAAGCGCCACAATGTGCGCCTGATCGAGGCGGCGCTGCAATTCCCGCTGCAGCATCCTTCGGTGATGTCGGTGATCCCAGGCGGCCAGCGGCCTGTAGAGGTCGAAAGCAACCGCGCGCTGCTCGACACCAAGTTACCGGCTGCACTCTGGGCGGATTTGAAACAGGAAGGCCTGATGCGCGCCGACGCGCCGACGGCCTGAGCCGGTTGCCTGTCACCTGAAAAAAGAAAAGCCGGGCAAGCCCGGCTTTTCTGCTCTTAAAGAAAAAGGTCTTAGTTGACCGCGTCCTTGAGGCCTTTGCCGGCCGAGAACTTCGGCACGGTGCGCGCCGGAATCTTCACTTCCGCGCCGGTCTGCGGATTGCGGCCGGTCGAAGCAGCACGTTTTGACACGGTGAAATTTCCGAAGCCGACAAGCCGGACATCGCCGCCCTTCTTCAGTTCGCCAGTGATCACGGAGAACACCGCATCGACGGCTGACTGCGCATCAGCCTTCGAAATGCTTGCGGAGTCGGCGACAGCGGACACCAGTTCGTTCTTGTTCATCAAAATTCCCTTCCATGAGAAAACCGGAACTTACGACTCATCCGGCAGGAAACGGACTTTAGAAAGAAGCGATCCGGAACCCAAGCCCAAAAACCGCGGAATTCCGGGCTTTTTTGCATTTTTTCGTGGCTTTTTCACATGAAAAAGCCGGGCCCAAGGCCCGGCTTTCTCTTTGTGCACTGCAACTTTAACTTTTGTTAGTGCGCGAGCGACTTTCCGGCATCGTCGCCGCTGTCGACCGGAGCCGGCGCATTAACCGGCTCCACCCACTCGATCGGCTCCGGCATCCGGGTGAGCGCGTGCGCGAGCACCTCGCCGACCCGCGAGACCGGAACGATCTCCATGCCGTTCTTCACATTGTCCGGAATGTCCGCCAGATCCTTGACGTTCTCTTCCGGGATCAGCACCTTCTTGATGCCGCCGCGCAATGCCGCGAGCAGCTTCTCCTTGAGGCCTCCGATCGGCAGGATGCGGCCACGCAGCGTGATCTCGCCGGTCATCGCCACATCGGCCCGGACCGGGATACCCGTCAGCACTGACACGATGGCCGTGGCCATCGCGGCACCGGCGGACGGGCCGTCCTTCGGGGTAGCGCCTTCCGGCAAGTGGACATGGATGTCGCGCTTGTCGAACAGCGGTGGCTCGATGCCGAAATCGAGCGCCCTGGAGCGGACATAGGAAGCCGCCGCCGAGATCGATTCCTTCATCACGTCGCGCAGATTGCCCGTCACCGTCATGCGGCCCTTGCCGGGCATCATGACGCCTTCGATCGTCAGCAGCTCGCCGCCGACTTCCGTCCAGGCAAGACCCGTGACCACGCCGACCTGATCGTCGGCCTCGACCTGACCGAAGCGGAAGCGCGGCACGCCAAGATAATCGGCGAGGTTTTCCGCCGTGATCTTCACCGTCTTCTTCTTCGTCCGCAGGATCTCGGTCACCGCCTTGCGCCCGAGCTTCATCAGCTCGCGCTCCAGGCTGCGCACGCCGGCTTCCCGCGTGTAGGTCTGGATGATGCCGCGGATCGCATCCTCGCCGACCGAGAATTCGTTCGGCTGCAGGGCATGATCACGGATCACCTTTGGCATCAGGTGACGCTTGGCGATCTCGATCTTCTCGTCCTCGGTGTAACCGGCGATGCGGATGATCTCCATGCGGTCCATCAGGGGCGCAGGGATGTTCAGCGTGTTCGCCGTCGTCACGAACATCACGCTCGACAGGTCGTATTCGACCTCGAGGTAATGGTCCATGAACGTCGAGTTCTGCTCCGGATCGAGCACCTCGAGCAGGGCCGATGACGGATCGCCGCGGAAGTCCTGGCCCATCTTGTCGATCTCGTCGAGCAGGAAGAGCGGGTTGGACTTCTTGGCCTTCTTCATCGACTGGATGACCTTGCCGGGCATCGAGCCGATATAGGTCCGCCGGTGACCGCGGATCTCGGCCTCGTCACGCACGCCGCCGAGCGCCATCCGGATGAACTCGCGGCCGGTCGCCTTGGCGATCGACTTGCCGAGCGAGGTCTTGCCGACGCCGGGCGGTCCGACGAGGCACAGGATCGGCCCCTTCAGCTTCTTCTGCCGGCTCTGCACGGCAAGATACTCGACGATGCGCTCCTTGACCTTGTCGAGGCCGAAATGATCGGCGTCGAGCACGTCCTGCGCATAGTTGAGGTCCTGCTTGACCTTGGAGTTCTTGCCCCACGGGATTGACAGCAGCCAGTCGAGATAATTGCGCACCACCGTCGATTCAGCCGACATCGGCGACATCGACCGCAGCTTCTTCAATTCAGCTTCCGCCTTCTCGCGGGCCTCCTTGGAGAGCTTGGTCTTCTTGATGCGCGCCTCGATCTCGGCGGCCTCGTCGCGGCCGTCCTCGCCCTCGCCGAGCTCCTTCTGGATCGCCTTCATCTGCTCGTTGAGGTAGTACTCGCGCTGCGTCTTCTCCATCTGGCGCTTGACGCGCGAGCGGATGCGCTTCTCCACCTGGAGCACGGAGATCTCGGCTTCCATGAAGCCCATCGCCTTCTCCAGACGCTCCTTCACGGAAAGCGTGGCGAGCATCTCCTGCTTCTCGGGGATCTTGATGGCGAGATGCGAGGCAACCGTGTCGGCGAGCTTGGAATAGTCGTCGATCTGGCTGGCGGCACCCACCACTTCGGGCGAGATCTTCTTGTTCAGCTTGACGTAATTCTCGAAGTCGGTGACGACCGAGCGGGCAAGCGCCTCGATCTCGACCTCTTCCTCTTCCGGTTCGGCAAGCGCCGTGGCGCGGGCCTCATGGAAATCGGCGCGGTCGGTGAACGAGACGATCTTGGCGCGCGAGGCGCCCTCGACCAGAACCTTCACGGTGCCGTCGGGCAGCTTCAAGAGCTGCAGCACATTGGCGAGCGTGCCGATGTCGAAAATCGCATCGGGCTCAGGATCGTCGTCGGCTGCATTCATCTGGGTGGCGAGCAGGATCTGCTTCTCCTGACCCATCACCTCTTCCAGCGCCTTGATCGACTTTTCACGGCCCACGAAGAGCGGAACGATCATATGCGGGAACACGACGATATCGCGCAGTGGGAGGACTGCGAAAACGCCGTCGCCGGAAGCCTTGGATATCTTGGCCATTGTCCAACCTTTCATGTCGCGGCCGCTTATTTTAGCCAACCGCGAATCTCATATTAACGACCGAGTGTCGTTCCGCCTACCACCGTTTGTGACGGGAGTTTTACAGCACAGAATTCGGCGCCTCGGCCTTCTGCTGTTAGGTGGATGCAGCCGGGGCAAAGATCAAGGGTTAACACGGTCGCTCGACCCGTTCCATCGCATATCCGCGCCCCGTTGACAGCAAAACGGCGCCACGCGGGCGCCGTTCCATGAAAATGACGGGTCCAGTGCCATTTCAGGCGCTGACATTGCCCTTCTTTTCCTTCTGCTCGGAATATATGTAGAGCGGCCTTGCGTTGCCGGACACCACCTCTTCCGAAATCACCACTTCGCGCACGCCTTCCAGCGCCGGAAGCTCGAACATCGTATCGAGCAGGATCGCTTCCATGATGGAGCGCAGGCCGCGCGCGCCGGTCTTGCGCTCAATCGCGCGCTTGGCGATCGCCGACAGCGCGTTCTCGTGGAAGGTCAGATCGACATTCTCCATCTCGAACAGCCGCTGATACTGCTTGACCAGCGCGTTCTTCGGCTCGGTCAGGATCTGGATCAGCGCCGGCTCGTCGAGGTCTTCCAGCGTCGCCAGGACCGGCAGACGGCCGACGAATTCCGGGATCAGGCCGAATTTCAGCAGATCCTCGGGCTCGACCTGGCGGAACAGGTCGCCGGTGCGGCGATCCTCCGGCGAGGCCACGGTCGCGCCGAAGCCGATCGAGGTCTTGCGGCCGCGATCCGAGATGATCTTGTCGAGGCCCGCGAAGGCGCCGCCGCAGATGAACAGGATGTTGGCGGTGTCGACCTGCAGGAACTCCTGCTGCGGATGCTTGCGGCCACCCTGCGGCGGCACCGAGGCGACCGTGCCTTCCATGATCTTCAGAAGCGCCTGCTGAACGCCCTCGCCCGACACGTCGCGGGTGATCGAGGGATTGTCCGACTTGCGCGAGATCTTGTCGATTTCATCGATATAGACGATGCCGCGCTGGGCGCGCTCGACATTGTAGTCGGCCGACTGCAACAGCTTCAGGATGATGTTCTCGACGTCCTCGCCGACATAGCCTGCCTCGGTCAGCGTCGTGGCGTCGGCCATGGTGAAGGGCACGTCGATGATGCGGGCGAGCGTCTGCGCCAGCAGCGTCTTGCCGCAGCCGGTCGGGCCGATCAGCAGGATGTTCGACTTTGCCAGCTCGACGTCGTTGTTCTTGCCGGCATGCGCGAGGCGCTTGTAGTGGTTGTGCACCGCCACCGACAGCACGCGCTTGGCGTAGGGCTGGCCGATGACATAGTCGTCGAGGACCTTGAGGATCTCCTGCGGGGTCGGCACGCCCTCGCGCGACTTCACCATCGAGGTCTTGTTCTCCTCGCGGATGATGTCCATGCAGAGCTCGACGCACTCGTCGCAGATGAAGACGGTCGGTCCGGCGATCAGCTTGCGGACTTCGTGCTGGCTCTTGCCGCAAAACGAGCAGTAAAGCGTGTTCTTTGAATCACCGCCGCCGTTGCTGACCTTGCTCATTTTTCTGTCCTTTCACCAACGCCCGCCGATGGTCTGGCTTTCAGTGACGTCTCACCAATCTATCGCGGGAATCCGCCCCCGCCAG
>NZ_RZSB01000366.1:0-5896 GCF_004023285.1 Mesorhizobium sp. M2A.F.Ca.ET.067.02.1.1 | reverse complement strand
GGAGGCGTTTGCGTGGCGGGCGCAGGCGCGGCACCGGTCGGCGCAGGCGCCGTTGCCGGGGCGGGCGGCGGCCGCGAGGTCAGCGCCGCGACGGATTCGCCTTCGCCGATCGTGGCCTGTCCGCCAGCCGGACCGGGATCGGTCTCCTTGCCCTCGGGCGTCAGGCGCTGCGTGAACTTGGTCGTGTCGGCGGGCTCGCCTGTAGCGGCCGGAGCTGGGCTCGGCGCGGCCGCCGTCTCGGTCGCAGGCTTGGCCGGAGCAGGCTTGACCAGCGGCTCGGTCGAGACCGTCTTGTTGCCGCTGCCGCCAAGGCCAAAGAGGGAGCCGAACGCAGTCTTGTTCAGCCATATGCCGTAGCCGCCGCCGGCCAGCACCAAAAGCGCGATGACGGCAGCGATCAGGCCGCCATAGCCGCGCCTGCGCTGCGGCTGCTGAGGCCGCAGCCGTTGGAAAGTATCGGCCGCCGGCTGCTCGTCATTGGCAAAGACATCGCTGCCGTCCTCGGCGTCGGCGGCATCCATGCCCGCCAGGCCGACATCGTCCTCGCGCGGCGACGGCATCGGCGGTGGTGGCGCCTTCTGCCAGGCAGGCTCCGCCTCTGGCGCGGCCTGCCAACTCGGCTCCGTCCTTGCCGTGCTTTGCCAGGCCGGCTCGGTCTTCACGGGGTTTTGCGGCGCCGGCTCCGCCTTCGGCGCGCTTTGCCAGGACGGTTCGGCCCTGGCGGGCGCCGGTGTCGGCTTGAGGGGTTCTGATTTGAACGGGTCCGGCTTAGCCGGCGCCGGCACAGCCGCGGGCGGCGCCGGCTGGCGGGAGTGGGTCGGCTGGTTCCTGTTGCGGTCGATGGAGGAGAAGATATGCTCCAACTCCGCCAGCGGATCGGCGGCGGGAACGCTTTTGGCATAACTGCGCTCGACGCTGGAGATGGCGTCCTCAAGCGTGCGCTTCTGCTGATCGACGACCGAAGGCGCCAATGGCGGAACGCGATCGGCAAGCTTCTTGGCGATTGTCGCCCGCGCCTTGTCATAGACCTTCGACCGCATCTCCGGCGTGTTCTCGCTGAGATTGTCGATCGTCTTTTTCAGAACGGCGATGAAATCTGCCATGCGTCAGGTGACCTGCATTCTTCTCCCGCCGGCCGCAAATCAGCCATAGCGCCGGGAAGGGCTGTGAAACTAGTCTTGAAACGGGTCGGTCACAAGTATCGTGTCGTCCCGTTCGGGGCTGGTGGAAAGCAGCGCCACCGGGGAGCCGATCAGCTCCTCGATATAGCGGACATATTTGACGGCTTGCGCCGGCAAATCGTTCCAGCTCCTGGCGCCGGCGGTGGTTCCCTTCCAGCCTTCGAGCGTCTCGTAGATGGGCTCGACCCGCGCTTGCGCGCCCTGGCTGGCCGGCAGGTAATCGATCGTCTCGCCGTCGAGGCGATAGCCCGTGCAGACCTTGATCTCGTCCAGCCCGTCGAGCACGTCGAGCTTGGTGAGAGCGATGCCCTTGATGCCGTTGACGGCCACGGCCTGGCGCACCAGCACGGCGTCGAACCAGCCGCAGCGGCGCTTGCGGCCGGTGACGACGCCGAACTCGTGGCCGCGCGTGCCGAGAAACTCGCCGATCTCGTTCTTCTGCTCGGTCGGGAACGGCCCCTCGCCGACGCGCGTCGTGTAAGCCTTGGTGATGCCGAGCACATAGCCGATGACGCCGGGACCGACGCCGGAACCGGCGGCTGCCTGCCCCGCGACCGTGTTGGACGAGGTGACGAAGGGATAGGTGCCGTGGTCGATGTCGAGCAGCGTGCCCTGCGCGCCCTCGAACAGGATGCGCTCGCCGGCGCGGCGTTTGTCGTCGAGCACTTTCCAGACACGGTCCATGTAAGGCAGGATCTCGCCGGCCACCGAGGTCAGCTCCTGCATGATCGCCTCATGCGTCGCCTCCGGATGGCCGAGCCCGCGACGCAGAGCATTGTGGTGCGTCAGCAGCCTGTCGACCTTCAAAGGAAGCGTTTCCAAATCCGCCAAATCCATCACCCGCACCGCGCGCCGGCCCACCTTGTCCTCATAGGCGGGACCGATGCCGCGGCGGGTCGTGCCGATCTTGGTCCCGGAATTCGAGGCGGCATCTTCGCGGAATCCATCCAGCTCCCGGTGCAGCGACAGGATAAGCGCGGTGTTTTCGGCTATTTTCAGGCGCTCCGGCGTGACCTCCACGCCCTGGTCCTTGAGCTTCTTCGCTTCGGCCACGAAAGCATGCGGATCGAACACCACGCCATTACCGATGATCGAGAGCTTGCCTTGCCTGACCACGCCGGAGGGCAGCAGCGACAGCTTGTAGACCTTGCCGTCGACGACCAACGTATGGCCGGCATTGTGGCCGCCCTGGAAGCGCACGACCACGTCGGCCCGTTCCGACAGCCAGTCGACGATCTTGCCCTTGCCTTCGTCGCCCCACTGCGAGCCGACGACCACCACATTGGCCATGTTCTTTTCCCTTGAAATGCCGCGCGGGCGGCCTGAAACGACAGCCTCTATAGCGTCAAGCGCCAGCCGGCGCGACCCTTTCTTTGCCGCTGAAACCTTCCCGGAACATGATTTGAAAAGCGGGAGCCGACTTTCGGAACCCGATCGTGCTCCAGGAGTTGGATCGGCATGACGATGCCGGCGAGGCCTCGTCCCGATCAGGCATAACAAATTCCAGCTTTCGCATCATTTACTTGCCGCCGCCGCCACTCTAGGCCGGCCTGAACCCGCGAACATCCCTGCAGGCCGATCCCTCATGCACCGAGCCGCCTATCTGTTCCTGCTGTCGACCATGCTGTTGTGGGGCGGCAATTCGGTCGCGGGCAAGCTTGCCGTGGGCCATGTTTCGCCGATGACGCTGGTGTTCCTGCGCTGGGTCATGGCGGTGCTGATCCTGCTGCCCGTCGGCTGGCGGACACTGCGCGAGGACTGGCCCGAAGTGCGCAGCCACTGGAAACTGCTTGCCGGCCTCGGCGCGTGCGGCTTCACCATCTTCAACGTCATCTTCTACACCGCGCTCAACTACACGACCGCCATCAACGTCTCGATCGAGCAGGCCGCCATCCCGATCGTCATCATCCTTGCCAATTTCATGTTCTTCCGGCTGCGCGTGCGGCCTCTGCAGATCGTCGGCGTCGTGCTCACCATCGTCGGCGTCGCGCTGACCGCAAGCCATGGCGACCTCGGCCAGCTCTTGAAGCTCGACCTCAACTTCGGCGACGCCATCATGCTTGTGGCGGTGCTTTGCTACAGCCTCTATTCGGTGGGGCTGCGCCTCAGGCCCGCAATCCGCTGGCAGAGTTTCATGCTGGCGCTGTCGATCGCCGCGCTGCTGATTTCCCTGCCCTTCGTCATCTGGGAGGTCGCGGCCGGCCGCGCCGTCATGCCGGACGCAAGCGGATGGGCGCTCACCCTCTATACGGCCCTCGGCGCCTCGGTCGTCTCGCAGGTTCTCTACATCAAGGGCAACGAGCTGATCGGCGCCAACCGCGCCGGGCTGTTCATCAACCTGGTGCCGATCTTCGGCACGCTGCTTTCGGTGCTGATCGTCGGCGAGCAGTTTCAGCCCTATCAGGCCTTCGCGCTGGCTCTTGTCCTCGGCGGCATTGCCCTTGCCGAATACAGCGGCAGCAGAGCGGCACTGCAGGCGGGATGATATCTCCCGCCACGCGTCAAGCAGCCGTTGGCGATGGCTGTACTATCAACGCCTCGCCTGACGATGCAGGCGGGGCGTCTTCATTTTCAACGTTCACTCGGCGCCGACGTCGAAGCGCAGCCGCTTGGCCGAGTCGATCGACTTGTGCGCGCGCACCTGCTCCAGCACCTTTTCCGGGAACGGCGCGTCGAGATAAAGCAGCGCGATGGCATCGCCGCCCGGCCGGTTGCGGCCGAGCTGGAAATTGGCGATGTTGACGCCGTTCTCGCCGCACACCGTGCCGAGCAGGCCGATGATGCCGGGCGCATCGGCATTGGTCGTGTAGAGCATGTGCTGGCCGACTTCGGCGTCGAGATTGATGCCCTTGATCTGGATGAAGCGCGGCTTGCCGTCGGAGAAGCAGGTGCCGGCGATCGAGCGCGTCATGTGCTCGGTCTTGACCGTCAGCTTGATATAGCCGTCGAACACGCCCGACTTGTCGCGCTTGACCTCGGCGACGATGATGCCGCGCTCCTTCACCATGATCGGCGCCGACACCATGTTGACGTCGGAGACCTGCGGCCGGATCAGGCCGGCAAGGGCGGCGCTCACCAGCGCGCGGGTGTTCATCGTCGCGGTCGAGCCATCGAACAGGATCTCGACCTCCTTGATCGGATCCTCGGTGACCTGGCCGACGAAGGCGCCGAGCACCTCGGCAAGCTTGACGAACGGTTTCAGCCGCGGCGCCTCCTCCGCGGTGATCGAAGGCATGTTGATGGCGTTGGAGACGGCGCCATTGATGAGATAGTCGCTCATCTGCTCGGCGACCTGCAGCGCGACATTCTCCTGAGCCTCGGTGGTCGAGGCGCCGAGATGCGGTGTCGCCACGACATTCTCCATGCCGAACAGCGGGTTGTTCTCCGCCGGCTCGACCTCGAATACGTCGATGCCCGCGCCCGCCACCTTGCCGCTCTTCAGCGCCGCGATCAGATCGGCCTCGACGACCAGGCCGCCTCGCGCGCAATTGATGATGCGCACGCCGTCCTTCATCTTGGCGATCGCGGCCGCGTCGATGATGTTGCGCGTCTTCTCGGTCAGCGGCGTGTGCAGCGTGATGAAGTCGGCGCGGGCGAAGAGCTCGTCGAGCTCGACCTTCTGGACGCCGAGCTCCTCGGCGCGGCTGTCCGACAGGAACGGGTCGAAGGCGATCACATGCATCTTCAATCCGACGCCGCGCGTGGCGACGATCGAGCCGATATTGCCGCACCCGATCACGCCCAGCGTCTTGCTGGTGATCTCGACGCCCATGAAGCGGTTCTTTTCCCATTTTCCGGCATGGGTCGAGGCATTGGCTTCCGGGATCTGCCGCGCCAGCGCGAAGATCATCGCCACCGCATGCTCGGCCGTGGTGATCGAATTGCCGAAGGGCGTGTTCATCACGATGATGCCCTTGCGGCTGGCGGCCGGGATATCGACATTGTCGACGCCGATGCCGGCGCGGCCCACGACCTTGAGCCTGGTTGCCGCATTGATCAGCTTCTCGGTGACCTTGGTCGCCGAGCGGATGGCGAGGCCGTCATACTGGTCGATCACCTCGAGCAGCTTTTCCTTGTCCTTGCCGAGGTCGGGCAGGTAGTCGACCTCGATGCCGCGATCCTTGAAGATCTGCACGGCGGTGGTTGAAAGTTTATCCGAAACGAGAACGCGGGGCGCCATCACGGCCTCCTTGAAGGGGATTGGATGTGTCGGGAAATGGTGGCGGCCCGCAGGCCGCCACGGATTTCAGGCCGCCGCCTTGAGCGACGCCTTCTGCGCGGCGAAGGCCCAGTCGAGCCAGGGCAGCAGCGCTTCGAGATCGGCGGTCTCGACGGTGGCGCCACACCAGATGCGCAGCCCGGGCGGCGCGTCGCGATAGGAGCCGATGTCGTAGGCGACACCTTCCTTGTCGAGCGCCGAGACGAGGCCCTTGGCGAAAGCCGCCTGACCGTCGGCATCGAGCGCCGCGATATCCGGATCGGTGAAGGACAGGCACACGGATGTGTTTGAGCGCGTTGCCGGGTCGACGGCCAGATGGCCGAGCCACGACGACTTGCCAACGAACCGGTCGAGCACCGCGGCATTGGCGTCGGCGCGGGCAATGAGCGCTTCCAGACCGCCGATCGACTTCGCCCAGTGCAGCGCATCGAGATAATCCTCGACGCACAGCATCGACGGCGTGTTGATAGTCTCGCCCTTGAAGATGCCCTCGATC